>PWIY01000290.1 GCA_003560215.1 Bacteroidales bacterium
CGGAAGCAACAGGTTTCTTTCGTCATCAACACGACCGGATACCAGGTATCGAACCCCTACCGGGACCTGAATGTGGTCATTATCCAGAACGGACGCTGGGACAATGCCCTCACCGGCCTGGATCCCAGATCCGTGCAGGGGAACCGCTTTGTATATGATTACGAAGACAAAACCCTTTTTGGCGGCGGCAACGAATTCCGGCATTTTGACATCCGAAGCCTGCGCTATTTATCTGACAGGATTGAAGATATACGCTCTTCCAGGAGATTCTGGGATGTATTCCTGCTTCCGGACCGGATCCGGTCACGTGAGCAGTATTTCACCAAGGACGACCTCAATGGCAGGTTCAGGATCATGACATCTGACGCCCCCAATGACCAGCTGGAGAGCGATTACGCCTGGGTGCATTTCCATCTCCCCATGGATGAGCCACTTGATGACGGATATCTTTATGTGATGGGTGAACTGACCAACTGGACCTTTACCGATGAAAACAGGATGAATTACAATTACGGGGAGAACGCCTATGAACTGAGCCTGCTTCTGAAACAGGGATACTATAATTACATGTATGCATACCTGCCGGAAGGAGAAACGGAGGCAGACCTCAGCCAAATAGAAGGGGATCATTCCTTTACGGAAAATGATTACACCATTCTGGTCTATCACCGGCAGCCCGGCGACCTTTACGACCGGCTGATCGGCATGTCAAGGCTGAATACTTCAATCAGCCCCCGCTGATCAGGTGAATGACCTTCACATCATCCCCGTCATGAATCATGCTTTTTTCGTAATCACCGGGTTTGATTGTCTGCCCGTTGATCCTCACCACAAGAAATTTGAACGTGAAATTCTTCAGGTCAAGCAATTCGCGCACCGACAGCGCATCTTTACCTTCGATTGTTTCCGGACGGTTATTCAGGGTAATCTTCATAAGTTAATTAAACATCAGGTTTTACAAAGACAAATGCCTGCACGAGGCCTGCAATCTGAGAGCGAACAAAAACAATGCCGCCATTCCCGGGTTAAAACGTCTTCCTGGCTTCACTTTTCAGGTATTCCATGGCCTGCTCAGTGGCTGCTTTTTGCAGGTCAGCCTCCAGTAACTTCTTGCTGAGGTCATTGGCGGTAGCCCCCTCATCAATGGAAGCTCCCAGCGAATTAATCTGACCAATGGCCTCCTCATAGGCCTGGTTGATCAGGTCCCAGGCATGGGATGACACATACAGCTGCTGGGACAAATTGTGGGCATATTCATCACGAATATGCTGCACCATATTTTTCTGAAGCTCCCTGGCTGACCATTCCGGGCGATAAACCCGCATGATCAGGTTATTCGGAGAGATCCTTTCCAGAAAAAGGATCAGCCTTTCGTAAGCCTGCAGGCGAAGCGGCAGTGATATTCTCATTCTCTCCCCGGCCAGATCATAGCGCCGGCGTTTATTCTCCTGCTGAAAGAACTCCTTCAGCAGGTAATAGGCTGTGGCAAAAACCACCACTGAAGGGATGGCATAGCGCAGCATGTATAAAATTTCTCCCATGGCAATTCCGGTTTGAATACAAATATAATCGCTTTTGGGGAAACACTTTATTTTGCTAAATTTGCCTTTCCTGTTAATTGATAAACAACACGGAACAGAACGCATTCACCCATTGTTTCACTTTTATATATAATGCTATGATAACTTTATCTGACAGAATAAACAACTTGTCTGAATCCGAAACCCTTGCCATGTCAAGGATGAGTCGCGAACTGAAAGCCGAAGGCCATGATGTGATCAACCTCAGCGTCGGAGAGCCTGATTTTTTTACTCCGGATGCGGTAAAAGAAGCCGGGAAAAAAGCCATTGATGACAACTACTCCTTCTATACCCCGGTAAACGGTTATCAGGATCTTCGCGAAGCCATCTGCCATAAACTTGAGCGTGACAACAAACTCAGCTACACCCCTGATCAGATCGTGGTAAGCACAGGTGCCAAGCATTCCATTGCCAACACTGTTCTCTGCCTGGTTAACCCGGGAGACGAAGTGGTAATCCCCACGCCCTACTGGGTCAGCTACCGCGAAATTGTCAAAATGGCAGAAGGGAAAGCTGTATATGTCAAGGCTGGTATTGAGAACAATTTCAAGATCACCCCGGACCAGCTCGAGGAAGCGATCACCGACAAGACCACCATGTTTATTTTCTCCAGCCCCTGCAACCCCACCGGGTCAGTTTACTCAAAAGAAGAACTGAAGGCCCTGGCGGAAGTATTTGCCAAATACCCCAATGTATTCATCATTTCCGATGAAATATACGAACACATCAATTTTGGTGGAAAACATGAGAGCATCGCGCAATTTGAGGCCATCCGCGACAGGGTGATTCTGGTCAACGGCGTTTCCAAAGGTTTTGCCATGACAGGCTGGCGCATCGTCTACATCGCTGCCCATCCTGAAATTGCCAAAGCCTGCAACAAGCTGCAGGGACAATTCACCTCCGGTACATGTTCCATTGCGCAGCGCGCAGCCCTGAACGCCATGCAGGCCGACCCTTCCACCACACATGAAATGCTCGAGAAGTTTCGTGAACGCCGCGACCTTGTCCTGAAACTTCTGGAAGGAGTTCCCGGAACAAAGACCAATGAACCCCAGGGTGCTTTTTACGTATTTATCAACGTAAAATCCTATTTTGGAAAATCAGACGGTGAAAAAACCATCAAAGATGCTTTCGATTTCTGCATGTACCTCCTGAAAAAAGCGCATATTGCCCTGGTTCCGGGCAGTGCCTTCGGGGATGACGAATGCGTGCGGTTTTCCTACGCCACCTCCAATGACCTGCTGGAGGAAGCGGTTGCAAGGATGCAAAAATCTCTTGCGGAGTTAAAATAAACAGGACAAACCGGCCGTTTTTTTATACATGACAGATAAGAACACCATCACCAGCCTCTTTCAGGCTTTCGAAGGGAAGAAACTTCTGATCATCGGAGATGTGATGATCGATTCCTACCTATGGGGCAATGTGGACCGGGTCTCTCCCGAGGCCCCGGTTCCCATTGTGGCCCTGAATAAGCGGGAAAGCCGTCTGGGTGGTGCGGCCAATGTAGCCATGAACATCCAGAACATGGGAGGGATCCCGGTTTTGTGTTCTGTAATTGGTGATGACAGCAAAGGTGATTTGTTCCGTAGTTTGCTTGAGGAACAGGGCCTCAGTAAACAAGGAATCATGTCAAGTTCCAATCGCCGTACCACAGTAAAATTCAGGGTGTTCGGGAACAATGTCCAGATGCTGAGGGTTGACGAAGAAGTGGCCCATTATCTGCGTAAGGATGAATCAGCCAGATTGCTTAAATGTGTTAACGCTTTTTTGCAAGAGGACAACATCGAAGCCATTGTATTCGAAGATTATGACAAGGGTGTAATCACCCCTGCACTGATCGGGCAAGTGATGGACCAGGCAAAAATTCATGATATTCCGGTGGTAGTCGATCCAAAAAAGAAAAATTTTTCCCGTTACCAGGGTGTAAACCTGATTAAGCCAAACCTGAAGGAGCTGCGTGAGGGGTTGAACCTGAACGGCGAACTGGTGGATCCGGAGCAGATCCATAAAGCTGTGCTGGCCTTGCAGGACAAGCTGAAAGTTGAAACCGTACTGGCAACACTTTCAGACAAGGGAATCTATTACAGTCAGCGAAATTCTTCCGGCGAGCGAGAATCAGGCGCAATCCCGGCCTACATCCGTGATGTGGCTGACGTTTCAGGGGCGGGCGACACCGTGATTGGCCTCGCGGCCCTCTGCGTGGCTGCCGGGGCTCCCGTGGAACTCATGGCACAAATATGCAACCTTGGGGGCGGTCTGGTATGTGAACTGGTCGGGGTAGCTCCGGTCAACAAAGACAAGCTTCTTATGGAAGCCCACCGCAAGTTTTGCCATCAACCCTCATGATCACATTCCTGGAATATGAAAAAGAAGGATCTCCGTGGTTTTCGAGAAGAGTATACCCTGGCCAGCCTGGATGTTGAGCAGGTTCCGTCCGACCCTTTGATCCTTTTCGATCAGTGGCTGGAAGCGGCCATTGAGCAGAACCTCAGTGAGCCCAACGCTATGACATTGGCTACTGTCAGTCCGGAGGGCAAACCCAATGCACGGATTGTGCTGCTGAAGGAATTGATCCACGGCCGTTTTGTGTTCTACACCAATTATGAAAGCCAGAAAGGACGTGAACTGGAGTCCAACCCCAATGCTTCACTTGTTTTCCTGTGGTTGAAATTGCAGCGGCAGGTGCGTGTCGGCGGGTGGGTGGAAAAAGTCAGTGCTGAAACCTCTGATGCCTACTTTGCAAAACGCCCCAGGGAAAGCAGGATCGGGGCCGTAGTATCTCCACAAAGCCGCCCAATTGGCAGAAGAGATGAACTGGACAAAGCTTTCAGGGAGTTAAACAACCGTGAGGAAAACATCCAGCGACCAGACCACTGGGGCGGGTACCAGTTGTGGCCGGAGCAGATCGAATTCTGGCAGGGAAGAGCAAACCGGATGCACGACCGGTTGCTGTACCAACGAAAGGAAAGATCATGGACAATCACCCGGCTTGCCCCGTAATGCCCTGCCTGCCCAAACCCTGTATTCAGTGAATCATCCACACCCTGATATAATATGAACCGTCCGGTCCACGCCAAGCGTTCACCTGTATTCAGTGAATAATCCACACCCTGATATAATATACGTTCTGGTTTAAGCGTTACTAACATCAAAATTAACAAACCTCAAACCCGTGAAAAGAAACCACCTTCTCCTGCTGTTTGCAACATTTCTTACCCTGATGCTGTTCTTGCCGGAGAAGGCATCCGGCCAGCGCATCAGCAACCGGGTATTCCGTTTTCAAAACCGCATTGAGCATGACCAGCGCCCCTACCATTTCGGCTTCACACTGGGGCTCAACAGCATGCAATTTGCTGTCACCCCGGATGAGGATCTGATGGACACCTACGGTTTTGAACATGTACTGGTAGAACCGGATTTTGGTTTTCACATTGGGATTGTATCCAATTTGAAACTCAGTGAGTTTCTTGACCTGCGTTTCGTTCCCACCATTTCTTTTGCCGACCGGCACATCGAATATTACACAGACTATTATACCTACGGGCCTGACGGAGACGCAAATTACGCCAGCCGGCAGGAACTTGAAGTGACCATGCTTGAATTCCCCTTACACATCAAGTACAAGTCAGAGCGGATGCTCAATACCAGGGCTTATGTACTGGGCGGTTTCAAATACACCCATGACCTTGCATCAATCGAGGATGCCGGCGGAGGCAACGGCGAGGTCCTTGCACGGGTGGCACGGAACGACCTGCATTATGAAGTGGGCGTGGGTTTTGATCACTATTTTTATTTCTTCAAATTCTCCACAGAAATCAAGGCCTCTTTCGGGATGGGGAATCTGGTCAGGCCCGGGGAGGAAGATGCCCGTTACTACGACTCCATCAGCCGCCTGAACGACCGCTCCATCATGATCTCTTTGTTATTCGAATAAAAATACCGGCGGCTGTTGACCGCAGGAGTCATCCAACCGGAAGGATCATCCGGCTGCGGGGTGCATCCGGCTGCGGGGCACTTCGCCACGGCAAGCCAGACACAGTAAAAAAATGATGAGGAAATTATCCATGGATGAGCTGGGGCGCAAAACCCCCGATCACTTCAAATCAGCTGAGAAGATTCCTGTTACCATCATACTTGACAACATCCGAAGCATGATGAATACCGGATCCGTATTCCGCACTGCAGATGCATTTCTTCTTGAAGCAATCATCCTGTGCGGATTTACCGCCCCCCCGCCCCACCGTGAGATCCATAAAACCGCCCTGGGAGCCACGGATTCAGTCAACTGGCGGTATGTTGAAAAAACTGAAGATGCGGTAAACCAACTGAAATCGGAGGGTTACGAAGTTATCGCCGTGGAGCAGACAACCGGAAGTCAGTCATTGCAGGAGTTCCACCCCAGGTCAGGACACAAATATGCCCTGGTATTCGGCAACGAAGTAAAAGGAGTGGGTGATGAGGTGCTCAGGCTGTGCGACAGGGCCCTTGAAATCCCACAGTTCGGCACCAAGCATTCCCTGAATGTATCGGTTTCGGCAGGAGTTGTGATCTGGGACCTTTTTTCCAAGCTTCACCCCATTTCATAAGCGATCGGGGACCTGCCCTACAAATATTCCTCTACCAGCTTTTTGGTTCCGGTGCCGGCCTTCTCCTGAATAAAAGTAAATTTCGGAATATGGATGGCACCGGGTTCAGCAGGATCGATCAGGTAAACCGGAGTTCCAGGCCGCACATAATCCACCAGTCCTGCCGCCGGGTACACATTCAGTGATGTACCGATAATCACATAAATATCAGCTGTGGCAGATAATTCGGCTGCCGCAGGGATCATATGCACGGGCTCCCCGAACCAAACGATATGGGGCCTGAGTTGTGACCCCTTTTCACATTTGTCGCCCGGTTTCAGCTCCCACCCGTCCAGGGTATAAACCAGGTTTTCATCCACCGAACTCCTCACTTTTTTCAGTTCCCCGTGGAGATGCATTACATGGGTTGAGCCGGCCCGCTCATGCAGGTCATCCACATTCTGGGTAATGATCCGGACATCATAATCCTTTTCCAGTTCCGCCAGGGCATAATGGGCTGCATTGGGTTCCACCTCATACAATTGCTTGCGTCGCTGGTTGTAAAACTCCATCACCAGATCCCTGTTTCTTTCCCAGGCCTCCGGTGTGGCCACATCCATAATGTCATATTCTTCCCAAAGTCCCCCGCTGTCGCGAAAGGTCTTAATTCCGCTTTCCGCACTTACGCCGGCGCCTGTTAGCACCACAATTCGTTTTTTTGACATAGCTTGCATTTTGGTCATGAAGAACAAATATAAAAAATCCGCCTTTGAGGCCGAAACAAAAATTTGCCCCGGGCATCCAGTTGAAACCCGGGGCAAATGATTTGGACGGGAAGAATTTGCCACCATCAGTTTTCCGTGATCAGGATAACTGCTGGTGAAAAACCAGTTTCCAGCCAGAGGTCAGTTTCCGGTCAGAGATCAGTTTCCGGCCAGAGATCAGTTTCCAGCCAGAGGTCAGTTTCCGGCCGGAACCCAAACAATCATTTATTCTACCAGCTCATAACCATCAGTGCGGCCTTTTTCAGTGGCCGGAATTCCTTCCTTAAGCCAAACAGGTGCCGGCTTACCCTTCAGGTAATGATCAAAGAACTGATACATCCTGATGTCAAGGTCAACCCTGTTGGGCCATTCTCTAAGGTTGTGGGCTTCATCATTGTACACCAGCATCCATACGGGCTTGGAAAGACGGCGCAATGCGGTGAAATACTCGATTCCCTGTTCCCACGGAACGGCACCGTCATCGTCGTTGTGCATCATCAAAAGAGGTGTTTCCACTTTATCGGCATGGAATATCGGGGAATTCTCAATATAACGCAAGGGACGTTCCCACAATGTTCCGCCAATGCGGCTCTGGGTCTGTTCGTACTGGAACTGGCGATTCAGACCGGTCTGCCACCGGATTCCACCATAGGCACTCACCATGTTGCTCACAGGAGCTCCTGCCATGGCAGCTTTGAACATATTGGTACGTGTAATCAGGAAAGCGATCTGGTAACCACCCCAGCTTTGCCCCTGCAGGCCCATATTGTCGCGGTCAATAAACGGATACCTTTCCGTCATGGCTTTGGTTCCGCTCACAATGGCATCATAGGCGCTTTCGCCGGGAAATCCTTCACGGTATGTGATGTCCGGCACAAAAACAATGTACCCGTTACTCACGCAGTAAGACCTGTTAATGATCGAACGGCTGGGCGAGGGTATGTAATGACGATGCTTGGTATTGGAAGAATGATCATAGAAATACACCAGCATCGGATATTCTTTTGTTTCATCAAAATCTTCCGGGAGATAAAGCAACCCCTGCAACGGTTCATTGTGGTTAAAGCTTTCCCATTCCACGAGCTTTACGCTACCCCAGTAGTAATCAGACTGCTGCGGATTGGCTTCCGAGATCCTCTGTGCACCTGAAAAATCCATGTCACTGACCCACACATCCGGATATTCGGTAAATGTGCTGCGCCTCCACATCAGGCGATCGGCATCTTTGGCTTTGGCAAGGCCGCTGTAAAGCACATCGTCCATCACCAGCTGTGTCAGATCTCCATCCTCCAGGCGATAATAACCACTTTGTTTGTTTACCTCATTAAAGGCACTCAGGTACTGGGGCTCTGAAAGATCCACATATTCCATATCAGGATCCAGCCTTTCGGGCCGCAGCCTGATATTGTTGGCACGGCCATAACCACCAGTCACATTTTCGGGTGCAAGACGACCCAGCGGATCCACTTTCCAGATATCATATTTGTCATAGATCAATACACTCTCATCGTCCTCAGTCCATCCGGCAAGCCCATAAGGCCTTGGATCCCGGGGCTCATCATGATCCACATTGTAAAGAGGCACCTCAATGTTTTCCGTCACATTCACCGTCCGGTCCAGCCCAATGTCATAAGAGAACCATTCCCGGTATTCCGGATCATAATAAAGCACATAATTGGCATCACGCGACAGCGACATGGAAGCGCGGCTGCCTTCAAACAGCATTTCGCGGCTGCCATCTTCCAGGTCAACAAGGTACACATCCCTTCTGCCGCCGCCCATCCATTGGCGTTCAATCTCATAAGGCCCGGAATCATACCCCAGGGCGATCAGGTTATCATAATCTCCGTCCATCGAAACGGTTGACATGTCTTCATCGGCCAGCTGTGCCATATTTCCATTGCGTATATGGTACACAGCCAGGTATGTGCGCCTGCGTTCACGGTTGACCTGCACATTCTGGACGGTCTGAAGCTGGGGATCCTGCCAGTGCCAGATGTCCACTGAATATTTTTCCCTGTCAAGCAGGGTGTCTTCGGGTTCCGGCTCCGGTTTGGGTGCCGTGCCAAAAAACAGCCGTTCCCCGTTCTTTGAAAACTGCGGGCGACGGAACTGACTGACACTGTAGCCTTCAGGCATACCGTCAGTATCGGCATCAACCACCTTGTTCAAACGGCCACGACGGCGTTCCCACATATAGAGGTCGAAAACCTTTTCATCAATGGTATCAGCGGAATGCAGCCAGGTAATGTAATCCCCGTCATGTTGAACATTGAGCTGTCGATAATCACCTTCCCCGCTGTCAATCACAGATTGTTCCAGGGTGGCGAGGTCAAACACGATCACCTCTCCCACCGTCAGTGTGTCATTCTCTTCCCTTTCGGTGCGGGCAGTGAGCAAGTCGCCATTGGGAGAGAACAGGTACTGTTCCACATCATCAATCGAGTGCCTGAAGCCCGTGGTCGGGTTATACACAAACAGCTCCTTGTGGTCGGGAGCCTCTTCCTCTTCCACTTCCTCCTCATCATTTGGCTCATCACCTTCCTCACCTTCTTCCTCTTCTTCTTCGGGTTGCTCAATCCTTGAATTGTCAATCACATAGGCAACCCAGTCCGACTCTTCATCCGGAAGCTGGTAAGAATTAACCGCGGGATATTTTTCAAGCTCCCGGGTTTCAAAAACGAAAAAGCCTATGGAATCGGTGGGCATTTGATTGGGCCGTTTGCCGTCCACCCTTGCCTGCCGTTCCACGGCAAATTCAGGCTGAATATGGAAAACGGCAAAGTTACCGCCCGGAGAGATCGATGACCGGCTTCCGCGCGGAATCACGTGCTCTTCTCCCGAGGGAATATGTTTAATAATAAGGTTTCCGTCTCCGTATTGCTGCGGATTCACCTGGTAGATCAGCCAGTTGCCGTCCGGAGAAAACTCAATTCCGCCAAGGTTCTTCCAGGAAGCATAGTCGTCTTGCGACAAACGCTGCTTTTCCTGCGCAATCAGCAACCCCGGCATCACAAATAAAATGACCAGTAAAAGTCCTAAACGCATCTTCATGTGTTCTTTGGTTTTAGGTTTTTAAATGAAAATCGGCCTAAAAATAAGAATTTTTGAAGATGCGGACGGAATTAGTTCACATCTGAAAGTGGCAGGGAAAGGACTCAAAACGTTCCCAAAACATCATCATCGCTGATAGTATCGTTTTCATCGTCATCGTTCATGTCCTGGTCGTTTTCCTTTCCGGAGAAAAAATTAACAAAACGTTCGGAAAAATCCTTGTCTTCAGCCAGCAGTTTTCTGATGTCTTTTAAGGCCTCATTTTTCTTCCCTTCAGAAAACGCCAGATCAGCCCTGGCCATTTTGGCCAGTTTGTGTTTGCCATCAAGCCGCAGTACAATATTCAGGTACTCAGAGGCTTTCTTGTGCTGCTTCTTCCCCATGGCCACAGCTGCCTTGCCAAACCAGGCACAGGCACAGCTTTTATCAATATCTGAAGCCCGCTCAAAACAAACCCCGGCATTGGTATAATCACCCAACATTAAATAGGTGCCCCCCATATCGCACCACACCTCTCCGTTATCCGGCTCAAGATCGGACACTTTTTTCAGATCCTTCAGGGTGCGTTCATAATGTTCATCCGCCCCGTAAAGCAGCGCCCTTGTTTGTAGTGCAGCAGCATTTCCGGGATCAGCCTTAATCAATGCGTTGAGATCCGCCAGCGAACCCTCATGATCACCGACCCGGAAAAGGGCACAGGCCCTGCCGAACAAAAGCGAATCATCATCGGGGTTTTCAGCAAGCAATGCCTGAAACATTTCAAGGGCAGCATCAAAATCTTTTTTATAAAAACGTTCCCACGCTATTTCCGGAGTAATTTTCTTTTTCTGTCTGGAGGCTTTGGCCATATTTGATCATCAGTTAATATTCGTTTCAAATATACACGATTATTCAAATCAGACCAACCGCCCTGCACAGAACAATTATTATGGTAAATTTGTATACTATAGTATAAACAGATATTCCCGCAGATATGGGGAGTGTGCATCTCTTTGATGCATGAACAAAAGATGCATGGGACAGGCAGCATTTTCAGGATCAACCAAACAGGCAGGTCAGGCCGGCGGCCTGACGGGAACCAAATAATGTGACAATGGATCAGTTTTCTTTTATCGGCAACATGGATGGAGCACAACTGGATGCCATGTACCGGCAGTATCTTGAGGATCCTCAGCAGGTAGGGCCAGACTGGCGTCGCTTTTTTGAGGGATACGAATTTGCAAGAACCCGTTATCCTGATCAGGAAAGCCAACCGGCAAAAGACGACCAGGCGGTCGAAAATGAATTCAATGTGATCAACCTGATCAACGGTTACCGGGAACGAGGCCACCTTTTCACCGAAACCAATCCGGTCCGCACACGCCGCAGGTATTACCCCAGGCTAGATCATGAAAATTTCGGACTGACTGACCGCGACCTGAAAACCACCTTTCAGGCCGGAACAGAACTGGGAATCGGCAAGACCTCCCTGGAGGAGATCATCGGGCACCTTCAGCAAACTTACTGTCGCGGCATCGGGGCGGAATTCATGTACATCCGCAACCCGGAGATCGTCGGATGGCTCAAGGAAAAGATGGAAAGCCGGCGCAACACCCCCGATTTCGGCAAAGAGAAAAAGAAACAGGTTCTTACACGGCTCATCGAGGCAGTCGGACTGGAACATTTCATCCGCAAACGCTTCCCCGGGCAAAAAAGGTTTTCCCTTGAAGGGGGTGAATCCCTTATTCCGGCATTGGATGCCGTGATTGAACGCGGCGCCGACCTGGGCATCAATGAATACGTG
Organism: Bacteroidales bacterium; assembly: GCA_003560215.1. Taxonomy (GTDB): domain Bacteria; phylum Bacteroidota; class Bacteroidia; order Bacteroidales; family UBA7960; genus PUPG01. The sequence continues at coordinate 11,747 of PWIY01000290.1, forward strand.
ATCGGCATGGCACACCGCGGCAGGCTCAATGTTCTGGGAAACATCCTGAAAAAGCCCTATCACAAGATTTTCAGTGAATTTGAGGGCAAGGCCTATGCGGAAGAAACACTACTCGGAGACGTCAAATACCACCTTGGCTGTACGCTTGAGACCCAAACCCGTAACGGCAAACGGATCAATCTCAGTATCGCCCCCAACCCAAGCCACCTTGAAGCTGTTGATCCTGTGGCCGAAGGGATTGCCAGGGCCAAGATCATGCAGAAACACGACAGGGATTTCAGCAAGGTAGCCCCCATCATCATCCACGGCGATGCTTCCATTGCCGGACAGGGTGTGGTGTACGAAGTATTGCAGATGTCTCAGCTTCCCGGATATAAAACCGGGGGCACCATCCACATGGTGATCAACAACCAGCTTGGATTCACCACCAACTACCTCGACGGGCGGTCGAGCACTTACTGCACCGACGTGGCCAAAACGGTTCAGTCGCCCATTTTCCATGTAAACGGCGATGATGTGGAAGCCGTGGTCTATACTGTGGAACTGGCCATGGAATTCAGGCAGCGCTTTCAGCGGGATGTGTTCATTGACCTGCTTTCCTACAGGAAATACGGCCACAACGAAGGGGACGAGCCCCGTTTCACCCAGCCATTGCTTTACAAAATCATTGAAAAACACCCTGACCCTGCAAGCATTTATATCGATAAGCTGCTGAAAGAGAAGGCCATCGAAAAAAAGACCATTGAAACGATCCGTACTGAATTCAATGATCTGCTCGACAGGGAGCTTGAAAAGGCACGCAAAATCGAAAAAGGAGACATCGACCCCTTTCTTGCCAACACCTGGAAAGATATGCACAGGGGCAGCCCCGGCGACGTGCTGAAGGAGACCGACACCACGGTTGAACCCAGCATTTTGGAAGACCTGGCCCGGAAAGTTACCCATCTGCCGGAAGGCAAAGACTTTTTCCGAAAAACCGTACGCATGATGAAAGAACGGCGTAAAATGGTGCTCGATGCGGGCAAGGCTGACTGGGCCATGGCTGAAACACTGGCCTATGCATCCCTGCTCAATGAGGGAACCGCCGTGAGAATTTCCGGCCAGGATGTGGAGCGGGGTACCTTCAGCCACCGCCATGCTGTGCTCAAGATCGAAGACTCGGAAGAAGAATATGTTCCATTGAGCAACCTGAATAATGGCCAGGCTCCTTTTACCATCTACAATTCATTGCTGTCGGAGTACGGAGTCCTGGGTTTTGAATACGGTTACGCCATGGCAAGCCCCCACAAAATGGTGATCTGGGAAGCACAGTTCGGAGACTTCAACAACGGTGCTCAGATCATCATTGATCAGTTTATTGCCAGCGCCGAAGAGAAGTGGAAAGTGCAGAACGGGATCATACTCTACCTGCCGCACGGCTATGAGGGGCAGGGTCCGGAACACTCCAGTGCCAGGATTGAAAGGTTTCTCAACCTTTGTGCTGAAAATAACATACAGGCAGCCAACTGCACCACTCCTGCCAGCTTTTTTCACCTGCTTCGGCGACAGATGATGCGCAACTTCCGCAAACCACTGGTGGTCTTTACTCCAAAGAGTCTTTTGCGGCATCCGGAATGCATCTCACCGCTCGAAGATCTCAGCGAAGGCAGGTTCCGGCCTGTGCTCGACGACCCCGGAGCCGACCCCGCGAAAGTAAAAAGGGTCATCCTGTGTAGCGGAAAGATCTATTACGAACTGAAAAAGCGGCAGCAGGAAAGAGATTACCGGGAAACAGCCATTGTCAGGATGGAACAGCTCTACCCCATCCCGGTTAAGGAACTGGAGGCCATCAGGGCAAAATACAGCCAGGCAGCAAGGTGGATGTGGGCACAGGAGGAACCGCAAAATATGGGCGCATGGCCTTTCATGAAGCTGAACCTCCAGGGGTATAACCTGAGTGTGATCGCACGCCCTCCCAGTGCCAGCCCGGCCAGCGGATCCAGCAAGTTTCATCAGATGCAGCAGGATAAAATCATTGAAAAAGCTTTTGAGGAATGTGATTGCGACAATGTTTGCAGGGAATGCAAGCAGCTATGCATCAGCCATTTGGAGGAATTTGCATAAGGAGTACAAAGCTTTTATCTTCGGAGACGCAAAGTTTCAAAGTTTCGGAGGTTTGAAGCCAAGGAGGAGCTAAAAGGCAGCACCGCCCGCAGCAGGCAGGAAACAGGAAAACACAACATTGAACCCATCATCCGAATAAAACCCAATCATCTCATGGCAATAGACATTAAAGTACCGGAAGCAGGCGAATCGATCACCGAGGTGGAACTGGCCAAATGGCTCGTGGCCGACGGTGATTATGTGGAAAAAGACCAGGAGATCGCGGAGATCGACTCCGATAAGGCCACCCTGACAATCAACGCAGAAGCGGCCGGACGGATCAGCATTGTGATGGAAGAGGGCACCTCCACCGAACCGGGAAAGGTGATCGCCAGAATCGACACAGATGCTGAAGCTCCCGCTGATAAGGCAAAGGACAAGGAGTCCTTTGACAAAGAGTCCTCTGAAGAAGATGCCGCAGGGAAAGAAGCGGCCGGAAAAAGTAAGGAAAAGGGAAAGGCAGGGGAAAGCCAGCCTGCCGGCAGCCAGCCCGTTGATCAGGAAAAAGAGCGTTCCGAAACCCGGTCTGATAAGGGCACAGAGAGCGGCAACTCCCGGATCACATTCAGCCCCCAGGCCAAAAGGTTGCTCGACGAGGAAGGGATTTCCGCTGATCCGGAAACCCTGCATCCAGGAAGCAAACGGATCACCAAAAAGGATGTGCTGATGGCCATTGCCGGAAAGATCAGGGGCGATTCACCGGAAGGCCAGACTGCCTCGGATGCTGCAGCACCCTCATGGGGTGGAGGACGCGGTGAAGACCGGCAAAAAATGTCCACCCTGCGGAAAAAGGTGGCCGAACGACTGGTGGCGGTAAAAAATGAAACCGCCATGCTGACCACCTTCAACGAGGTAGATATGACAGCCATCATGCAGCTGCGCAAAAAACATCAGCAAGCCTTTGTGGAAAAAAACGGGTTCAAGTTGGGCTTCATGTCATTTTTTGTGAAGGCCCTTACCGAAAGCATCCCGTACTTCCCGCTTGTCAACGCCAAAATCGATGGCGACCATATCATTGTACCGGAATATGCCGATGTGGGGATCGCCGTGAGCACACCCAAAGGATTGATGGTACCGGTCATCCGCAACGCAGAACAAATGACCCTGGCCGGCCTTGAAGGATATATCAACGAAATGGCCGAAAGGGCCCGCAACAACAAAATAAGCATTGAGGAACTCAGCGGCGGAACCATTTCCATTACCAATGGCGGGGTATTCGGGTCCATGCTTTCCACCCCCATCCTGAACCCTCCGCAGAGCGCCATTCTGGGCATGCACAAGATCATGGAACGGCCTGTGGCCATTGACGGCAAGGTTGAGATCCGCCCCATGATGTACCTGGCCCTTTCTTACGACCACCGCATCATTGACGGAAAAGAGTCGGTCAGTTTCCTGGTGAAGATCAAAGAAATGCTGGAAAACCCAACCATGCTTCTCACCGGCGGGAAGGATCCGGGAGCAGCGCTGATCGGACTTTAAACCCAGGACCTCCGGAAGTGTTGAAACATTCCCGGTCTTTGAACGGTTTTTGCACTTCGTCAAAAATCGGTAACGCGGTATAATCGAAAAACGCATCATCCGGCATAAAACCAATCATTGTTATGGCACTGATAAAATCAATCAGGGGGTTTCATCCCCGTTTTGGAGAAAACTGTTACCTGGCAGAAAATGCCACCATCATCGGAGACGTGGTTGCCGGCAACAATTGCAGCATATGGTTCAACGCCGTTGTCCGGGGCGATTTCCATTACATACGCATCGGCAACAATGTGAACATTCAGGACGGTGCCATTGTCCATTGCACCTATGAAACAGCACCCACCAATATCGGCAACAACGTATCGGTTGCCCACAGGGCTATCATACATGGCTGCACCATTGAAGACAATGTCCTTGTCGGGATGAATGCGGTGGTGATGGACAATGCCGTGATCGGCAGCAATTCGATCATCGCCGCCGGTGCTGTGGTACTTGAAAACACAGTGGTTGAACCCGGGAGCGTCTATGCTGGCATCCCTGCAAAAAAAGTAAAAGACATCAGCCAGGAACTTACCAGCGACCTGCTTGAACGAATATCGGAGAAATACGTCAAATACAGCGGGTGGTACCGGGAAGAAGACAACCCATAAAAAATGCCTGTGCAGCAATTACATGTCGTTCATGGCATATAGCTGCACAGGCACTTATAGTTGGAAAACATTTCTGCCACGATATGCCCGACGCGGGGCAGTTTCAGGGCAGGGCGGCCTTTACCGGAAAACTTTTACCGGCAGACCCCGGGCAATAACTGAGACCTATTGGGGTCCGATGTCCAGGTCCAGGTCTTCGACCGGCTCTACGTCATCCGGGTCAAGATCCAGCTTATCCTTCACAAGCGGCAAGATGTCATCACCATTGTCCCAGAAAACGAGCGAACCGCCACTGGTGTCAAAAATATAGGTATAACCATGCTCGTTGGCAATAGACTCAATGGCATCCCTTGCTTTTTCAATAATTGGACGCAAGAGGCTTTCCTCTTTTTGCATGATGTCCTGCTGGGCCGACTCCTCAAACTCCATAATCCTTTCCTGCAGACTTTGCAGCTCGCGCTCCCTGGATTGCCTTACCAGCTGAGAAAAAGACTCCTGGTTTTCAATATAATCCTGGTATTTGGTCTGAAACTCATTCTGCATCGACATATACGTTTCTTCCAGGTCTTGTGCATAAGCCTGCAGCTCGACCATTGCTTCCTGCCTTCCGGGCATCATCTGAAGCAACTCATTGGTGTTGACATGACCTAATTTTGCATCAGACGAAGCAGCTGCCTGCGCCTGAACAGTCAGGGTAGAAGTTCCAAGCAGAAACAGCGACAGGAAAAGAATTTTAATCATTTTTTTCATTACGATAATCACTTAAGGTTAATATTGATTTGATGGTTTAGCGCACAAATTTAATCAATCTGTACAAAACGAACGCTTTTTTAACAGCATTTAAGAGGATCTGCGGTCAACCGCTTCAGCCCTGTTCTCTGTCCGGGCACCCTCCACAAAATCGGCAAAAAAAATTTGCGTGTTCTAAAAAAACCGTATATTTGCAACCGCAAACGAATCACAAGCGGAAATAGCTCAGTTGGTAGAGCACGACCTTGCCAAGGTCGGGGTCGCGGGTTCGAGTCCCGTTTTCCGCTCAAAACGAA
>PWIY01000042.1 GCA_003560215.1 Bacteroidales bacterium
AAAGGTACACCAAAGATTAATACGGCTTCATTGCCTGATATTATCTTCATGCTGCTCTTTTTCTTCATGGTAACAACTGTGATGAGGGAGACCACGCTCTACGTCAGAACCTCGATGCCATCTGCTACAGAAGTCCAGAACCTGGAACGCAGATCACTGGTGAGTTTTGTTTACATTGGCCCTCCAATCCAGCAGGAATTATTTGGAACAGAGCCCAGAATTCAGCTTTACGACTCCTTTGCAGGAGTTGAGGACATTGCGTCCTTTATTGAAGCTGAACGCCAGGCAACTGCTGAGGCTGAAAGACCGCTGATGACCACTTCACTAAGGGTAGACCATGAAACGAAGATGGGCATCGTAACAGACGTGAAACAGGAACTAAGGCTGGTAAATGCCCTCAGGGTGAACTACTCCACCTTGCGTGGAGAAGTGGCGGGAATGTAATACAGGTAATACATTGCTGCAATCAGCTTAAATCTCATAAAAAAACCACCGCGCTTGCGGTGGTTTTTTTTATGCAAAAATATACCTGTGCTCTACCACATAACGCCTCGGTGGTCCCTGAAGAGGCATACGGATCTCCACCTCACTCGACAGCAACCGGCCCTTTTCATCGTACTCCCTGGAAACCGTGTTCAGCAAATTCCCTTTCAGGTCATATTCTTCCTGATATACAATATCCCCTTTATTGTTGTAACGCAAATTCAGGGTGTTTTTCTTTTTTCTGTTTTCTTCCACCAACCTTACAGGTCGACCTTCCTCATCCGGCTCCATAAGCACCCGTTCTACAAGTTCCTCTTCTTCATCGTACACCTTCACTGCAATGCGATGTCCGTTATCATTGTACACATGAACCTTGTGCCTGTAGTACCCATCGGTATGATTGCAGATTTCTTCTTCCAGCATCCTTCCTGCATCATCAACCGTATAGCGGATTTCTTCGGCAGGTTCTGACTCATCTTCACCTGCCGGCTCCTCGTCAAAAACTGCCTTTCTTACCATATGGCCGTTTCTATATTCAAAGATTTCAAGCTGTTCCAGATCCCCGTCTTCATCTTCAGACCTCTTTTCAACCAACCGGCCCTGCGCATCATAGCGGTAAGTGATCGTATCTTTTGATCCGTCTGCATAATGCAGAAACTCTCTGGCGATCCGCTGTTTCTCATCCGGTTCAAAAGATTTCTCCTCCATCACCGTACCATCACCCTCTCTCAGTGTTTCCCTGATCAGAAAGCCATTCTTGTCATACTCATATGCGGTTTCCTGCTCCAGTGTGCCATCAGCAGCATATTGTCTTTCAAGGATTACCTTTTCCCATTCAGGGTGGTATTCAGTTTCCGAAACCACCACTTCTTCCTGGTCAGCCGAAGCATGACCGGCACCTGTATCAGATAAAGGAATGGGTTTCCTGATTACTTTCAGTGATTTAACTTTTTGACTCATAAGCACATTTTATTCGATAATTGTCATTTCTTCAATCAGGTGACCGGCGCCTGCAAACTTGTCAATAATAAACAACATGTAGCGTGCATCCACATTGATGCATTTCTGCAGGTCATGTTCAAACAAAATATCCCCGCTCATACCTTCCCAGTTTGCATCAAAAGCCACTCCGATCAGGTGACCGTCTGCATTGATCACAGGACTGCCGGAGTTGCCCCCGGTGATATCATTGTTGGTGATAAAATTAACCACCATGTCTTCATGCGCATAAGGTCCGTATTCCTGGTTTTTATACAATTCAACCAGCTTTTCAGGAACCACAAACTCATGATGATCGGGATCCTTTTTTTGCATTACGCCTTCCATCGTGGTATAATAATCGTAATACACGGCATCGCGGGGTTCATAACCATTAACCGTTCCGTAGGTAAAACGCATGGTACTGTTGGCATCGGGATAAAAATTTTCATCTGGTTTCATTTCCATCAAACCCCTGAGAAAATAACGCTCTGTACGCCGAAGCATGGTATTGTATACTCCCCTTCCGGAATTGACTTCATTGTATTTTTCATATACGGATCTAACGGCCCTGAAAATCGGGTCACTGGCCAGTTCCTCACCGTCCGGGTTTTCCAGGAAAGCCTGCAGACTCTCTTTATCTGCGAAGATGCTGGCTTCATACACATCTTGGGCATAAGCCTCAAAATCATTTCCATAAGCTGTGGCGATGTGGTCAAAAATTTCCGGGAGGTTCTCTTCGGGGATGTATTCCGGATAAACCTCAAACATTGCAGCCCACAATTCACGGTCAACATCCTTGTTGTAGTCACGGTAAAGGGATTCGGTCATCTCACTGAGCCGTTCAACCTCACCGGCAATATTAGAGGGATCTATCTCTCCTGCTCCCAACATAATGTTCAGCCGGTTGAAGCGGTTGGCGATCCGGATCACATCCGGCCCACTCGGCATGGCTTCGGCAAAAACATAGTTGTGAGAATTGAACCCTTTCAGGCCTTCATACACGCTGCGGAAGTCATCAATCACATGTCCGTATTCTTCCTGCCTGTCAGAATCAGCAGACACCCAGGCAGAAAACTCATCCTCCAGTTCACGCTTGGAATCAGCCACATTTAACCGCTTCAGCGATTCGCTCATCCCGATAAAGTTTTTCCAGTAATTGGAAATACCTGAATGCTTTGATGCATATTGAATCCTGATCTCGTCACTGGATGCCATGGCCTCTTCCAGGATATCAAGCTTGCGGCGGCGGATGTCAATTCGCACAGGGTACATATTTTCGAGGCGATAGTCTATCCCGTAGGAGGTCAGGTACCGCTCTGTGCTTCCGGAATACCCCAGCACCATGGCAAAATCATTTTTCCGGACGCCCCGGAGCGAAACAGGCAAATGATATCGTGGCTGCAGCGGGATATTCTCTTCTGCATATTCGGCGGGGCTACCGTCAGGAGCGGTATAAACGCGGAACAGGGCAAAGTCACCGGTATGCCTTGGCCACTCCCAGTTATCGGTATCACCGCCAAACCCACCGATTGATTGCGGAGGGGCACCTACCAGACGCACATCATTAAACGTTTCATAAGTAAAAAGATAAAAATAATTGCCGGCAAACATCGAACTGACATTGGCGGTATAATGGGTGCCCTCTGTGGCTGCATCGGTCAGTTCATTTGATCTTGCACGAATGGCCTGGTTGCGTTCACCTTCTGTCATCCCTGGTTGAATAACAGCGTTGATCTCTGCAGTTACGTCCTCTACATTTACCAGAAAGCGAACAAATAACCCCTCATTTGGCAGCTCTTCCTCCCTGGTCATTGCCCAGAAACCATCCGTTAGCAAATCATTTTCAACGGAACTGTGAGATTGTATCCTTCCCCTCCCGCAATGGTGGTTGGTCAGCACCAAACCCTGATCTGAGATGATCTCTCCGGTACAGAAACCACCAAAACTTACAATGGCATCCTTGATGCTTGATTCAGTGAAACTGAAAATCTCCTCCGGCTCAAGGTTCAGACCCATCCGGCTCATTTCTTCATACAAGGCATCATCGATCAGAAAAGGCAGCCACATTCCTTCGTCGGCCCTGGCAGACATGCGACAAATAGCCAGGATCATCAGCAATATGCATAAAGTCTTCTTCATCGTGATTTATTTTAAGTGGATAACAATTTTTGCAAAAACGCCATCACTACACAAAGGCATCTCCTTTCTTCAGTTTGATATCATTGACATATTTCCGGATTTGCTGCTCCTGCGACTTCCTGCATATCAGCAGGGTATTGTCAGCCTCGGAAATAATATAGTCTTCCAGCCCCTGTATGACCACCAGCTTTTCATCCGGTATGTTGATGATGCAGTCCTTGCAGTCATACAACATGGTATTTTTACCGACAACGGCATTGTTGTGGTCATCTTTTGGCCTGGCATCAAACAATGACCCCCATGTTCCCAGGTCAGACCAGCCAAAATCAGATACAAATACAAAGACATTCTCAGCTTTTTCCATGATGGCATAGTCAATGGAAATACTTTTACAAGCCGTATAGGCTACATCCATATAAGGTTGCTCCTCAGGTGTATTGTATTTATCCCTTGCCTCACGGAAAATGTAGCTGATCTCAGGCTGATAATGTTCAAAAGCATTGATGATGGCTTCGCAAGACCAGATAAAAATACCGCTGTTCCATAGAAAATCACCACTCTCAAGAAATGATTCAGCCATTTTCCTGTCGGGTTTTTCTGTAAAAGTCTTCACTTTTTTCAGCCTTTTATCTTCAGGATAAACAGAATCATCATCAAACTGGATATATCCATAGCCCGTATCAGGCCGACTGGGGGTGATTCCGAGGGTAAACAGACGTTCACCACCGTTGGCAGCTCTGAGTGCAGAGCGGATGATTTCCGCGAACAATTCCTCTTTCAGGATGATATGGTCTGAAGGCGCCACCACCATTGTGGCCTTCGGATCCATCTCGTAGATTTTATAGGCAGCATAAGCAATACAGGGCGCTGTGTTTTTGCGAGCGGGTTCACAAATCAGCCTTTCTGCACCGAGCCGGGGAAGTTGTTCCTGAACAAGCCGCCGGTATTTTTTATTGGTTACCACAAAAAT
>PWIY01000014.1 GCA_003560215.1 Bacteroidales bacterium
AGACGGTCCCGGAAGGAATGACCCTGAAAACAGGAGCAGAAAACAATGATTCGGTTTTTTTTCCTGTTTCTCCCACAAGTTGCAGGTACATGGGAACTGCCCTGTTGCCCTCATAAAAGGTGCCCAGGGGAAATCCCTCCGTAGACGCGAGTGTCGACAAAGCCGCGTCAGAGCGGGAAACACCGGCCTGCCCCGCATTCATTTGGCTGAACCCGGCCACCATCGTTTTAGCAGCAGGCTCCCAGTTATTGGTAACCAGTATGGCATCAGGCTCTTCCTTCATGATCTTTTCAGCTTCCGAAGCCAGTGACTTTAAAACCCCCGGATCCGGCCCTGTAAACATCACTTCAACAGGAAACTCCTTATACATGAAATTGTAGCGCAACACCCTCACATAAGCCTGCGGATAATGCATAACCAGATGATCCTGAACATCCCGGATTTTTTCCAGCAGCGCCGAATAGCTTTCGAAATCCACGATTAACTCCCCATAGTGCATGGATGGTTCAGCCATATGGCGCACCAGGTTATACCGGGAAGGGGTTCCCCCCAAACTGGCGGTTACATTGGTAATTTCAGGTTTTGCCATTAACCAGTCCTCTATCTCCATAAGGTCATTATCCACTTTTTCTATCCTTGTACCGGCGGGCATCCGGTATTCTATGTAAAGCTGGCTGTAGCTCATATCAGGGAAAAAGGTGCGCGGAACATACCTGAACATGAAAACACTCACTGCCAGTAATACCGTTACAACAATAACCGACATCGTTTTATGCCATAATAAGTATTGAAGGATGCTTCTGTGAATATGGAAGATTTTTCCGGCATAAAGCTTTTCAGGGGGCTTCCGGGTACTTTCCCGGCCGCTGCTGGCAGTCCTGAGCTTAAAGGCGGCCATCAGTGGTGCCTGAGTCAGTGCCAGTACCCAGCTCAACAGCAAAGACACTGCCAGCACAATGAACAGGTCGCGCACATATTCACCGGCTGTATCGGGCGAAAGAAAAATCGGGAAAAAAGCCAGGATGGCGATCAGCGTTGCACCCAGCAATGGCCAGGCGGTTTTATGGACTGTACGAACCAGTGCCCTGTCTTTTTTTACCCCGCTTTGGATGTCAGAATATATTCCGTCTACAATTACAACGGCATTGTCTACGAGCATCCCCATGGCCACAATGAAAGAGCCGAGTGATACCCTTTGAAGTGTTCCGTCAAGAAGGTTTAAAATGGCCATTGACCCCAGGATGGTGAGTAACAGGCCACTGCCGATAATCAAACCACTGCGCCATCCCATGGCAATCATCAGAATGAAAACAACAATGACCACGGATTGAAGCAGGTTGAACATAAAAACAGAAATGGCCTCCCTGACTTTATCAGGCTGAAAAAATACCTTCTCAAAGCCAATTCCGGCCGGGATCTGCTCCTGTGTAAGCTCAGTAAGTTTTTCATCAACCCTGTCTCCAAGTTCAATGACATTTCCTCCACTTTCCATTGCAATGGAAATACCTAAAGCAGGCAATTTATTATAACGCATGGCCTCCCTAAAGGGCTTTTCAAGGGTTCGCTCAACAGTGGCAATATCAGAAAGCCTGAACTGATCTCCTTCATGGCCCTGTATAACAAGGTTGCGGATGTCATCGGCATCACTGAACCCCCCATCCACACTGACACGGATTCGCTCATTACCCGCCTCATAATAGCCTGCATACACAGCATCGGTTCTGTCGCGCAAGGCCATAATCACCTCTCCGGGATGAACCCCGAGGCCGGCCATTCGTGATTGCTGCAGCCTGAGATACACAGCAGGGGAACGGTCTCCGTAAAGAACCACCCGTTTTACATCTGCAATACCCTCCAGCTCACGTTTGACAAGCTGACCATATTCATACATTTCATCATGAGAAAACCCGTCTGAAGTCATGGCATAAAACAACCCATATACATCCCCAAAATCATCCACAACCACAGGGGGCTGTGCACCGGCAGGCAGGTCCGGTATAACCCCCTGAACCTTGCGGCGAAGAATATCCCATTTCTGCTCCACATCGCTCAGACCCACAGTGGGATGCAGTTCAACAATCACTTCCGAATAATCAGCCTCTGAACGGGATTCAATCCGGTAAACATCGCCCATCGTTTTAATGGCTTTTTCTACCAAATCTGTCACTTCCAGCTCTACTTCATGGGCAGAAGCCCCGGGGTAAACCGTTACAACCAGCGCCTGTTTGACCACAATTTCCGGATCTTCCAGCTTACTCATCGACATGAATGAATAAACACCACCTGCAACAAGCACAAACAGGAAAAAATAAAACAGGGATTTATGTCGGAAAACCAATTCAGTCATTGCAGAAGTTCATTACATCATGTTGCCAATATTGGTTTCGGAGGCTTCAGGCAACGGTTCTACCTGTTGCCCCTCTTCAAGAGCATGCACCCCTGCACTCACAATGATGTCTTCGGGTTGCAGGTCTCCTTTAACGAGAGCGTACCCGGATGATTCAATGCGAAGGAGCTCCACTGCTTTTCCGTACACCCTTTGCGTTTCAGGGTCAATCACCCAAACCATATTTTGCTCCCCTTGTTTAAAAACAGCGGGAGCAGGAAGGGTAAAAAGGACTTCCACATGCTCCCTGAATTCAATGACCAGTTCTGCGTTCATGCCGGGCAGCAGAACTGCATCCGGTTCCGGGGAAATATCAAAAAAAGCCGGATAAAGACCGTTGGTATTGGCCTGGGAGGTCACAGTCCTTAACTCCAAAGGAAACCGGCGATCCGGGTAGTGGGTGGTAATTAAATAAAAATCATGGAACTCTTCATGCCTGAGGTAAGTCCCCGCTGCCAGATGGGCCACAATTTGATAATCGTCCGGATCAGCAACTGATATAACAGGCATCCCGGCATCAACCACCTCCTTTTCCGAAAAAAAGGTATTGATTACCTGTCCGTCAAAAGGTGCAACCAGCCTGGTGTCTTCCATGGCATTTTGATGGGCCCTGTATTTTGATTCAACCTGCTTCAGGGTCGCGATTGCTTTCTCATACTCATCCTCAGACACCCTGCCCTTTTCATGTAACGAGATGATCCGCTCAGTGGTTGACTTAAGCATATTGTATTGCTCCTCAGCGGCTTCCAACTGAAGCTGATAGTCACGTGGGTCAATGGTGGCCAGTAAATCTCCCTGCCTGAAATAATCCCCTTCTTCAACCAGCAGCCGGGATATGGGGCCCGGAACCCGAAAGGAAAGCCTCGCCTCTTTGCGTGCCTCCAGCCTGACAGGATAGCTATGGGAAACGACGGGATGACGCACTTCAGGACTTGTGGTTTTCACCGGCTGCAGGCTTTCCTCTGCCGGCGGCCTTTCTGTGCATGAAGTTGTCAACACCAGCATGCAAATTAAACAGAGAAGGATCTTTTTCATTACGATGAAAAATTTAACTCATAAAACACATGTTATACCACCAAATATACAACAAATATGATGTCATTCGGCCTTAGTCCGGACATTGAAGTTTACCGTTGACTGGGGTAAATAATCCTGCAAAATATTGCGGCAAGCATTGGAATATTGCCTATAAAATTTTATTTTTACATGAATCATCCGGCAAGACGGGTAAACGGGATGGCCAGGGTCTTTTTATTCCCTGTAACTGGATTGAAGTTAACTGCCATCCCCGCCAATCAACAAGTCAGATGACAGGACAAGCAATTTACTCACCAAATTATCCGGACATGAACATCAAAGAAAGGGTTACCAACATCATTGTGAAGCCAAAAGAAGAATGGATAAGCATTGAGCAAGAAACCACCTCCACCAGAGAGTTACTCACGGGTTACCTGTTGATCCTTGCGCTGATCCCTGCACTGGGGAACCTGATTGGATACTGGCTGGTCGGTTATCCCCAAATATATGGCGGATACGCAGGAGGATCCTTTGCTTTCGGGCTGCGTCAGGCAATTATTGCTTACGTAACCCCTGTTATTTCAGCTTACGTGGCCGCCTATATCATCAATATGCTGGCAAGCAGTTTTGATTCTCAGCAGGATTTCAGGAGGGCCATGCAGCTGGTGGTATACTCACTGACCCCTTCATTGGTAGCCGGTGTGTTTATGATCATTCCCCAGTTGAGTATTCTGGCAGGTCTGGCAGGTCTCTATGGGCTTTTTATCCTATATGTCGGGATGAAACCCATGATGAAAACCCCCGATGGAAAAGTTACCGGGTATTTTGTGGTCAGTTTACTGGTAATTATTGTCGCAAGCATCCTTATCAGCTTCCTGCTCACCTCCATCCTGATCGGACAAAGGATGGTTTACTGAGGTACATTGATATCAGCTTTTCCCACCATATAGAAAAAGGGGAGCATGATTTGACATGCTCCCCTTTTGTATAAACTCTTCAAAATCCGGTGTACTTGGATTGGTTATTACAATTATTCCATAAATTCAACGAAGTGGGCTGTGAGGGTAACCTCCTCGTCCGGCATTGTAAACTCAGTTTCCTCTTCTGAACTCACCACCACACCACGTTCGTCATCTGTCCAGTGAAGGAACTGATAGCCTTCATTTGCCT
>PWIY01000076.1 GCA_003560215.1 Bacteroidales bacterium
CCAAAAAATGCTGGCCCAGGGCCTTTTTGGGGCTCACGTGCTGTGTCACAATTGTACGATTCAATTTACCATATCACCACGAAGTTTACGAAAACGGCTTCTGGCTGTCTGGGTATATATACTACCCGGGTAATCAAGCATAATCCGCTGATACAACTCCATGGCTTTGTCATGGTTCTCAAAATAATGATGCTGAAGTTCAGCCCTTTTGAATAAGGCTTCATCGGCCAACAGCCCTTCTGCATACTCCTCCGTGATCATGGCAAGCAGACTATCCACGGCATCGTAGTTGCCCCTGTTTTCCATGATATCCGCACGGGCAAACAATACATCGTCGTTGATTTGGTGGGCCGGAAAACGGTCACGGATCGAATCCAGTACCTGCTCCGCCTCACTGTAGCGGTGCATGAAAATATGCTGTTCGGCCCGGGCAAACATCTTCAGGGGTTCGGTGTTTCCGTCTCCGGTTACATTGTCCTGAATCCGCAGGGAAAGTTTGATGGCATCATTGGCAATCAGCCTTGATGTGCCGGCCTTCAGCACATCAAGCTGAGCCTTGGCCCAGTCAAATTCGCCGATAAAATAAGAAAGACGTGCATTTTTGAATTTGGCCTCGTGTGCCAGGGGGTCATCCCGGAACATCCGGTCTACCTGTGAATACAGCAAGGTGGCATCCCAAACCTCACCCGTATGAAGCAGGATATCGGCCAGTTCCACCCGGCATTCACCCTTTACACGGTCGGAAACACCTGAAAGATCCAGGATTTGCTCCAGCAGCACGATGGCCTCCTCACTGCGGTCGAGGTAAAATGCCTGCAGCCTGGCCAGGTTCCTGACCAGCTGAACAGTGGTTCCCCGTATTCCCATCCGGTCAATGGTCTCAATATACTCCTGCTCAACTTCCTCCAATGTTTCCCTGTCGTAATCGTAACCACTGGTTACAGCCAGAAACCGGACATTCAGAAAACCAACCAGGGCTTCCAGGTAAAAAGGGGCTTCTTCGCCCTGGTCAAGCAGAAATTGATAAGCATCAGCGGCCACTTCAAAAAAATCGTTGCGGGTGCTGAGTTCGGCCACCTCAAGCACCAGTTCACCTTCCCGGCCCAAACGCCGGTCAAGAGCCCTTGCCTGGCGAAAAGCCATCCGGAAATCCTGTTGCTGCATCGACAGCCATAACAGCATTTCAGCATAAAGAATGTTATCGGGATGTCGCTGGGTTCGCGCCAGCAACACGCTTCGCAAGGCTTCATTACGGGAAAAATCCGGATCGTTGGCAATGGCATCCTGGATGATTCCCCTGACCCTGTCCATATCCTCCCTGAATTCATTCAAATAATCCAGGTACTCTTCCATCATGGACTTATAGTCTCCTTTTTTCTCATAAAGCTCTGCCAGATGCAGGTGCAGCGGATATTCACCGCCAAGCAACTCCCTTCCATGCCTGAAAGTCTCCATTGCCCTGTCGGTATATCCCCGTGTTTCAAAGGCAGTGGCAAGATCAACCACACTGGCATAACGCGCCTGCAGGTCATCAATGAGCCCATCAAAATGGCGGCGTGCGCGCCTGGCATTCCCGGCACGCTCCTCCACCCAACCCTGATCCACGGCATAGCGGACTTCCCCGGGATGGCTTTCCTGCCGGGCTTCGGTCAATCGCCGTGCGCTCCTGTATTCTTCAAGTTCCAGCAAACTGACCAGGTAATTGTTGTAAATCAGGCGAGATGGGTTCTCCTCGTAAAGCTCCTCATAGATTGCCACGGCACGCTCATAGTCACCTTCCCTGAAATACTGAGCTGCCAGCCGTTCATCTGTTGATGAGTCAGACGCAACAAGACCGGCGGGCATCACCACCAGGAAACCGATAAACAAGAAAAGGATGGCCATCGTATTTCGCATCACAAACAAGTTAAATGCCTAAATTCTGTCAAAACCCGTATAGGGGCGCAACACCTCCGGTATGATAACGCTGCCACCGTCCTGCTTATTCTCCAGCAAGGCAGCCATGATACGGGGCAATGCCAGGGCACTGCCGTTGAGGGTGTGCGCAGGCAGGTTTTTACCTTCCGGTGTGCGGTAGCGCAGTTTCATCCGGTGCGACTGGTAAGCCTCAAAATTCGACACAGAGCTTACCTCCAGCCAGCGCCCCTGAGCCCCTGACCAAACTTCCATGTCAAAGGTCAACGCAGCAGCAAAACCCAGATCCCCGCCACACAAACGGGCAATCCGGAAGGGCAGCTCAAGTTTTTTCAGCAAAACAGCCACATGATCAACCATTTCATCCAGTGCCTGATAGCTTTTCTCAGGATGGGTCACCTGCACGATCTCCACTTTGTCAAACTGATGGAGCCGGTTCAGCCCGCGGACATCCTTTCCATAGGAACCCGCTTCCCTCCGGAAACAAACAGAGTAGGCCGTGCATTTTACCGGCAACTCATCCTCTTTAAGAATGGTATCACGAAACAAATTGGTTACCGGAACCTCCGAAGTGGGAATCAGATAAAGGTCATCCGACTGCACATGGTACATCTGTCCGTCCTTGTCAGGGAGCTGGCCGGTGCCATAAGCTGAATCGGCATTGACCATCAGCGGTGGCTGGATCTCCGTATAACCGGCCTTTTCGGCCTCATCCAAAAAATAAGCGATCAGAGCCCGCTGCAGCCTGGCTCCTTTGCCTTTATACACGGGAAATCCGGCACCGGTAATCTTTGTTCCCGCCTCAAAGTCAATGATATCAAGCTTTTTACTCAGCTCCCAGTGAGGCAGTGCATCAGAGGCCGCGGCAACAGCATCTCCTTCCTGCCTGACAATCTCATTGTCTGCATCGGTATTCCCTGCAGGCACCGAAGGATGGGGGATATTGGGCAAACGGGTCATCAGGTCACTCAATTCTGAGCCAACCTCTTCCAGTTTCTCCTGAAGCGATTTGGCCTGCTGCTTTAAACGCGCTGACTCCTGTTTCAAATCATCGGCTTCCTGCCCCTTGCCGGACTTGAACAATTCACCGATACGCCGGGCAAGAACCTTGCTTTCGGCCAATGTGTCGTCCAGCTGCTTTTGCATCTGCCTGCGCTCACTGTCTGCCCCGGCCACCCGTTCCACCAGGTCTTCGGCATCCATATTTCTTACCTTTAGCCGTTCGACCACCTCACGGCTGTTTTCCCTGATCAGTTGAATGTCAATCATTTTATTGGTTTGGGCTGTTAGTACTCAATTATTGCAAAAAATCAAAATTACGAAAACCACAGCAAAAAAAAATCCTGCCGTGGCAGGATTGATTGTTTCAATGTTTCGGGAAATCCCGAAATATGAAGTGCCTTATGCCTGGGTTTCAGCAGCAGCTTCTTCCCCGCCTGAAGTTTCAGCAGCGGTTGGCTCCTGCGGAGTTTCCTCCACGCTGGCCTCAGCCACAGGCTTACTTTCCTTTGTTTCTGCCACAGGTGCCTCTGTCAGGGGCTCGACGGAAACATAGGATTTATTGCCGTACGACTTTTTGAAAACCACCTTGCCGTCAATCAGCGCATAAAGGGTATGGTCCTTGCCCATCCCCACATTGCGGCCCGGATTGTGCCTGGTACCACGCTGTCTTACAATAATGTTTCCGGCAGTGGCGACAGAACCACCAAATATTTTTACTCCGAGTCTTTTGCTATGCGACTCGCGACCGTTACGTGAGCTACCAACTCCTTTCTTATGTGCCATAATTTCTAAATTTTCGGTTGCCAATCTTTGTTATGCGGTAATCTCTTCAATCTGGATCTGAGTCAGCGGCTGACGATGGCCATTCAGTTTCTGGTAACCTTTGCGCCTTTTCTTTTTGAAAACAAGCACCTTATCGGCTTTCACATGCTCCAGCACTTTGGCTTTTACCTTTGCGCCTTCCACAACAGGGGTTCCCACCTGAATATTTTCGCCGTCAGCCAACAACAACACCTGATCAAACTCCAGTTCATTGCCCGCTTCGTTATCCAGCAGATTTACAAAAAGCTTCTGGTCTTTCTGAATCTTGAATTGCTGGCCGCCTATTTCAACAATTGCGTACATTTCTTATCCTTGGTTAAATAAATGAGTTACTCGAATATTGGGGTGCAAAGATAAACAAAAAATACCAAGGTGCAAGAACCCGGCTAAATATTTTTCCTGCTGTGTTTTAAGTAATGGATGGGCCAGGACTAAATGATGGTGCACTTTTCCCTATCTTTGCAGGGGAACAGGGTAATTAATTTGCAGCGTAGCAGGGTAATTTGGCAACAGGGGCTCCAGGCCGCCGGGCTGCCAGGTGCCCCGGCCGGTCAACCATGGTTGCTCAGTCCGGGCCAGGGGATCAGCCCAATTGCCTGTTGCTCAACCAGCTGCCTGTTGCTCAACCGGCAGCCAGGTGGAAGTTGATTAAAAACATTTTACCATGGCACAGGAAATTGAACGAAAATTCCTGGTAAGCGGTGATTTTCGCCCATACACAACCGGCCACACCCGAATCATCCAGGCATACCTGTCTTCGGCACCAGGGCGGGTTGTCAGGGTCCGGATCGAGGAAGAAAAAGGGTTTCTGACCATCAAGGGAAAAGCCCGG
>PWIY01000256.1 GCA_003560215.1 Bacteroidales bacterium
AACATCCAGGGTGACCACATAAGCTATGTGGAAACCGGTGAAGTATTTGACTTACCCCTGTACCTCACCCACGACATGCAGTTCAATGCCATGTCGCTGCATCTGCAGTATGATGCGGACAAGATCGAGGTACTTGATGTAAGGTCAGACATTCCCGGATTGCTTTATGGCATCGAAGACGGGCATGTCCGCCTCTCGTTCGCTGATATACACCAGGGGCAGGAATTCAATGCGGAAGAAGCATTGCTGAAGCTGAAGGTCCAAACTACAGCCAATGTGCACGAAGGAGACATCCTCTTCACCCTTGCAGAAAACAGTGAATTTGGGGATGAGTATGCACAGCCGATAGCTGACTTCCAGCTTGCAGTCAACACTGTAGTAACAGGAGAACCCACTGAGATCGTTGATCCCGGTGACCCGGATATTTCGTTTACAGCCTATCCGAACCCGTTCCGGGAAGAGGTTAATTTCCGCTACACCTTGAGTGAAAACGCCAATGTGCGCATCACCATCCTGAACACCCTGGGTGCCCAGGTGGCCGAAGTGGTAAACACCACACAATCTGCGGGCGTGCATGAAGAGGTATTCCACCCCTCACCGCAGATCTTCCGGCGCGGGCTTTACTTCATACAGGTTCAAATTGTTGGGGAAAGCAGCACTCACGAGGAGGTCTTCAAGATGATGTACACAGAGTAGTTCCAATTCAGGGCAGTGCCGGGGTTGCCGGCACTGCCCTGGAAATATCGTTGTGTATTTGATTCAAAAAAACTTTATATTTACGAATTGAAAACCAAAACGATTTTAAAAAACCTAAATCCAACTGTTATGACAAAAAGTCTTTTACCCTTACTGTTTATATTTGCCATTTTTTCAATGAGTTCCCGGGCCCAAACGGTGACGATACCGGAAAACTTCGAGGGGGTTCCGGGAGAGCAGGTTAGCATTCCTGTCATCGTAGATACCGATGGAGATGAAATTTGTTCGTTTGATTTTGAAATCCATTATAACAATTCAGTACTTGACTTTATTGAGGTTACCGGATTTCAGCCTGAGGGCACTCTATTGGCCGACGACGACGATGGCAGTTCTCCCCTTACCGTTGGCTGGGATAGCGGCGATAATCCTGGAATTACTGTAGACGATGAAACGTTACTTTATCTTGTGTTTGATTATTCAGGACAAACTTCCCCCCTGGCCTTTGAAGGGATTGATACCCAAGGACAGTCAGCTTTGTCAGACTGCTCAGATGGTACTTTTATGGTTCCAACCACATTTAACAACGGCTCAATCATTCCGGTTACAGACGACCCGGATCCGGATCCGGCCCCCGTCCCCTTGTCAAGCTGGGCACTCGTCTTAGGCATTGGCCTGATGGCAGGTTTTGTCATCCTCCGGGTTGTAAGGCCCTGACAGGAGTCCGGTAGGCCATTATTCAGATCGCCATGAAAAAGAAAGGCTGTCCAAAAGCGTTATGTATCCCCGCGTTTTTGTCCGGCCTTTCTTTTCATTCCGTCACCCGTTTTCAGCATGGTTTGAACCCAAACATTTTTCCATCATGAAAAAGCTCTTTTTCCTTTTGATAATGGCATCTGCCATCCTGATGAAGACGGGAAGCATGGCCCGGGCAGACTCCTACATTGTCACCATTGCGGATATTGAAGCTAACCCAGGTACCGAGGTGAACGTTCCCGTCACCGTTGATGGTTTTAAAAACGTATCGGTAATTGAGATGCGTTTCGTGTTTGACGACAAGGTACTTGATGCAAGTGCTGTAGACAACTATCTGCAAAATATTCATTCCGGGATAAGGGGCAGGTTGGCATATAACCTGATCAACGAATCCACCATTGCAATAAACTGGTACACGACAAACCCCATCAACATCGAAGACGGGGCCAAACTTTTTGACCTGCATTTCTTGTTCTGCGGAGATGGCTCGGATTGCCCCGCCGATGCATTATCAAACATTGTTTTTGACAGGAAATACACCTCAGTTCACATAGGCCGTATTACCGACAATACGCTTGAAGAGGTTGATCTCACCATGATCGACGGATCCGTCCGTAATATTGCATCTCCCATAATCCTCACCCTGGCAACAGATGGAGAAGGGAATCTGAAAGCAAACGGGGAGCCTTACAGCACACCGCTTACCATTTCAGAAGGAGGCACAGTGTCACTGGAGGCACTTCCCGCCACAGGTTGGGAATTCAACCAATGGACCGACCAGATGGACAATGTGGTCAGCAACGAAGCCCTTTTTGATTACACCATGCCGGGCGAAGACATGACCCTGACGGCAGGGTTTTCCTTAAAAAGTTATGAAATTACAGCGGAAGCAGTACCCGGGGAAGGGGGCTCAGTCAGCGGAACAGGAGAATTTGAGCATGGGGAGGTAGTCACATTGACCGCATCACCTGCTGAAGGATATGAATTTCGCCACTGGCGGGAAGACGACAGCGTGGTGGAAGATGATCCCACTTATTCTTTCACTGCCACATCTGACCGGGAGCTCACGGCCCATTTCTCTGAGGAAGCGGCCGAGCTCTTTATCATCAGCCTGGAATCTGATCCGGAAGACGCGGGTAGCCTCAGTGGCAGCGGATCGTATGAAGAGGGAGAAGAAGTCAGCATTTCTGCCTCCCCCAACACCGGCTACCACTTTATAAGATGGACCGACGCAGAAGGGGAAGAAATAACCACCAATGCTTCCTTTACCTACACCATGCCTGCCACGGATGTGAGTTTTACCGCGCATTTTGGGTTAAATTCCTATGAGATCACGGCAAGTGCCGACCCCGATGAAGGTGGGACGATAAACGGTGAAGGAACCTATGACCATGGAGAAGAAGTAACACTTGAAGCCACGCCCTCAGAAGAATATTACTTCAGATACTGGGGAGAAAACGGCGAAGAAATTTCCGGGGACCGCTCATTTACTTTCACTGCATCGGCTGACCGTCACCTGATAGCCTATTTTGATGTGGAAGACCCAGAGTTTTATACCCTGAGCCTTGTCACGGATCCGGCCGATTCAGGCACACTCAGCGGAGGCGGTCAATATCCGGCTGAAGCGCAAAGAACTGTATCAGTCGCACCAAATGAAGGTTATGAACTGTTGCAATGGACCGGTCATGACGGAGAGGTGATCAGTACCAATGAATCCTTTGAGTATATCATGCCCGACCATGATGTGACATTGACTGCTCATCTGGAGCTCAAATCCCATGAGATCACCCTGGCAGCCAGCCCTGAAGAGGGAGGTTCGGTTACCGGCGGGGGAACCTATGACCACGGGGAAGAAGTGACCGTCACAGCCAGCCCGGCAGAAGGCTATGAATTCCGGCACTGGCGTGAAGACGGCCAGGTGATCACGGAAAACCCATCCCTCACATTTACAGCACAAGAAGACCGCAGCCTGACAGCACACTTTACTCCGCTTTACACCCTGACCCTGCTGGCTGACCCCGAGGAGGGCGGCAGCGTGACCGGAGCCGGTGAGTACGAAGAAGGCGAAGAGGTCAGCCTTTCGGCAAGTCCCGAAACCAGCTATGTGTTTTCCGAATGGGCGGATGAAGACGGCCAAACGGTCAGCACCGAAGCAGCCTTCACATTCACCATGCCTGCCGAACACACCACACTTACGGCCAGCTTTCAGCTCAAATCCCATGAGATCACCCTGTCAGCCAGCCCCGAAGAGGGAGGATCGGTCACCGGCGGGGGAACCTATGACCACGGGGAAGAAGTGACCGTCACCGCCAGCCCGACAGAAGGCTATGAATTCCGGCACTGGCGTGAAGACGGCCAAACAGTCTCATCAGAGCAAGCATACACCTTCACCGTCACAAAAGACCGTAACCTCACGGCCCACTTCACCGAAGAAGATGTACCGCTTTACACCCTGACCCTGCTGGCTGACCCCGAAGAGGGTGGCAGCGTGACCGGAGCCGGTGAGTACGAAGAAGGCGAAGAGGTCAGCCTTTCGGCAAGCCCCGAAACAGGCTATGCATTTACCGAATGGACAGATGAAGACGGCCAGACGGTCAGCACCGAAGCAGCCTTCACATTCACCATGCCTGCCGAACACACCACACTTACGGCCAGCTTTCAGCTCAAATCTCATGAAATCACCCTGTCAGCCAGCCCCGAAGAGGGAGGATCGGTCACCGGCTGGGGAACCTATGACCACGGGGAAGAAGTGACCGTCACAGCCAGCCCGACAGAAGGCTATGAATTCCGGCACTGGCGTGAAGACGGCCAAACGGTCTCATCAGAAAAAGAGTACACCTTCACCGTCACGAAAGACCGCCATCTCACGGCCCACTTCACCGAGGAAGATATACCGCTTTACACCCTGACCTTGCTGGCTGACCCCGAAGAGAGCGGCAGCGTGACCGGAGCCGGCGAGTATGAAGAAGGCGAAGAGGTCAGCCTGACGGCCAGCCCCGAAACCGGCTATGCATTTACCGAATGGGCAGATGAAGACGGCCAGACGGTCAGCACCGAAGCAGCCTTCACCTTCACCATGCCCGCAGATCACAC
>PWIY01000229.1 GCA_003560215.1 Bacteroidales bacterium
CCATTGCCTTCTGGTTCTCCACCTCATGGGGGAGGAATTCATGCAGTGGCGGGTCAAGCAGCCTCACGGTTACCGGAAGGTCGTGCATGGCCTCAAAGATTCCTTCAAAATCTTCACGCTGAATCGGCAGTAGTTTTTCCAGTGCTTTGCGGCGCCCTGTCTCATCCTTTGCCAGGATCATTTCACGCATTGCGGTGATCCGTTTTCCTTCGAAGAACATGTGCTCGGTTCTGCAGAGTCCGATTCCCCTGGCACCGAATTCGCGGGCAACTTTGGAATCTTTGGGTGTATCTGCGTTGGTGCGGACATGCATGCGGGTATATTTTTCGGCCAGCTCCATCAGTCCGGCAAAATCACCGCTCATCTCAGGATCCATGGTTTTAACCTTACCTTCAAACACCTCGCCGGTTGTTCCGTTCAGGGAGATAAAGTCTCCTTCTTTGAATTCTTTACCGTCGATGGTCATGGTTTTTTTCCTGTAGTTCACATTCAGTGCGCCTGCACCTGATACGCAGCATTTGCCCATTCCGCGGGCCACAACCGCAGCGTGTGAAGTCATTCCCCCGCGGGCAGTCAGAATGCCTTTGGCAGCATCCATTCCACTCAGATCTTCGGGTGAGGTTTCAATCCGGACCAGGATCACCTGCTTTCCTTCAGCTGCCCATTCGGCGGCATCTTCTGCAAAGAAAACGACCTGCCCTGTTGCGGCACCCGGTGAGGCCGGAAGCCCTTTGGCCAGGAGGTTGGCTTTGGCCAGTTCACCTGTGTCAAACACGGGGTGGAGCAATTCGTCCAGTTTGTTGGGCTCTACACGCAACATGGCTTCCTCTTCACCAATTATGCTTTCGCGCAGCATATCCATGGCAATTTTAACCATGGCAGGGCCGGTACGCTTACCGTTACGGGTCTGCAGCATCCAGAGTCTGCCTTCCTGGATGGTAAATTCCAGATCCTGCATATCACGGTAGTGCTTTTCCAGCTTTTCCTGCTGACGATCCAGTTCCTTGTAGATTTCCGGGAAAAGCTCCTCAAGTGAAGGATACACTTCTTTTCTTTCTTCTTCGGAAACACCTTGCAGTTTAGCCCAGCGAAGCGAACCTTCTTTGGTGATCTGCCTCGGTGTACGTGTGCCTGCAACCACATCCTCACCCTGTGCATTTACCAGGTATTCGCCGTTAAAGATTTTCTCTCCTGTGGCGGCATCACGGGTAAAGGCCACGCCTGTGGCGGAGGTGTCACCCATGTTTCCGTATACCATTGCCTGCACATTGATGGCTGTTCCCCACTCTGAAGGGATGTTGTATTTTTTCCTGTAATAGGTTGCCCTTGGGTTGTTCCATGATTCAAAAACGGCCATGACCGATCCCCAGAGTTGTTCCCACGGATCTTCCGGAAAATCCTTGCCTGTTTTCTCTTTTACGGCTTTTTTGAAGCGATCGACCAGCTCCTTCAGGTCTTCAGTGCTGAGATCCTGATCCGTATCAGCTCCCTTTTCCTCTTTGAGTTCGTCCATGATCACATCAAAGGGGTCTTCCTCCTCTTTGCTGTCGGGTTTCATGCCCATCACCACATCACCATACATTTGCACAAACCGGCGATATGAATCCCAGACAAAACGTTCGTTGCCAGTCTTCTTGCTGAGACCTTCAAGGGTTTTTTCATTGAGGCCCAGGTTCAGGACAGTGTCCATCATGCCAGGCATGGATGCCCGTGCACCTGAACGGACAGACAGAAGCAGCGGATTGTCTTTGTCTCCGAATCCGGCGCCCATCTCTTCTTCCACACGACGCATGTTCTCTCTGACTTCCTCCTCGATGGCTTTTACCACTCCCTGATGCCCCACCTGGTTGTATAAGGTGGAAGTGTCGGTGGTAATGGTAAACCCGGGAGGTACCGGAACACCGATATTAACCATTTCGGCCAGGTTTGCTCCCTTGCCGCCCAGCGTGTTTCGCATTGTGGCGTCACCATCCGCCTTTTTTCCTCCGAAAAAATACACCTTCTTACTTTGTTTCTCCATTTTCTCTCTTTTTATTTACACACAATTGGTTTGACTTTCGATCAACGAACCCGATAATAAAAACAGTCAAAAACCGGGTACCCTTGAAAAAAGGAGTACAAATTTACGGTTTTTTTGTGTTTGGGTGATATCAAACCGCAAATAACTGATTGATAGTTTGAGGCAAAGCTTCTTGCGCAAAAACGAATAATGTTGTACATTTATATGAAAACAAAATATCTGTTCTAAAATTCCTGCTATGAAGGAACAAATCACCGGGTTGTTTTCCGAGTTGACCAAGGAAGAGCCCCTTTCAACCCTCGAACCTGATCTGACCGCATCTGACAGCTGTGTACTGGAATCGGTTTCCCCTTTTTTCGGATACTACCACGATGGACCCATGGCTCAGCCTGAACCACATGTTTACTGTGTGCTCGACGGGTATTACAGTGTTATAGACGTGGCCAGGGTTGCAAACAGGATCAACGGGTCAAGGAACTATCCTTTTGATGCAGCAGTGGGCAATATATCCATGGGAAAGGAGAGTTGTCATGTCATGCGCATCAAACACATCTCCCACTACAATGAAGTAGCCGGCATACAATATGATTTTATGAATGCAGGAATCGGCTTTAAACCCCGTCAGAGAAAGATAGATTCAAGGATGACTGTGGTCAGGTTGCTTAAATTTATTTACTTGTACCCCGGTGAGGATGGGGTGTTTATGGATGCCGGAAATCCCGGAATGGGCTACTTTATTCTCCCGGCTTACGTGGGATGGGAAGAGTTTAAACCATTGACCGAGGAAGTGAAAAATGATACCTACATTCTTTATTTTGATGCGGCACGGATCAGCAGTTATGACAAAGGAGGCATCCAGGAAATGGTAAGGATTTATAAGGAGCACCTGACGCCTGAAATGCTGCGGGCCATCAGGGATCGTTACCATAAGATTATCGGTTAGGGTTTTGCCGGGCTATTTATCAGTGATATCGTAAAAGCATCTTTTGGGAGAATGGATCGTGCCATCGGATTTCATTTTTTTGATGCACTTTTCCACTTCCTTTTTATCCATTCCGGTCATTTCAGCGATTTCGCCCGATCGAAGTGCTTTACCTGCCTGTTGAAAAGCTTTAAATATTTTTTCCTGAGGTTCCATGGCAATGATTTTTTTTGTTTGGAGTTCTTTTCAGTAAGATATCACAAAAATAAACGTTATTCCCCAATGACAATGCTTTCTCCCAGCTGATCAGGTTCCCTTCTGGTGATCAGATCCCAGAATACGTTTGCCTTTGCGAGCCATTCACGGATTCTTGTTTTGTCGGTCTTGTTTCTTGGGACATCATGGGCATTGAAGGCACTTACCTCCATCTGCTGCCTGCGTGCAATGTAAACAGCCCTTTGGTTATGGAACCGCTGGGATATTACTGTAATGCTGTCCTGTCCGAAAACTTTTTTGGCACGAACCACCGAGTCCAGGGTACGCAGGCCGGCATGATCTGAATAAATCACCTCTGGGGGAACACCAAGGTCTATCAGGGCATTCTTCATCTGCAGCGGCTCATTGTAGTATTGTGTCCGGTTATCTCCGCTGACAATGAGGTAACTTACCTTGTTCTTGTGATAGAGCCGGGCAGCAGCCTGCATCCGGTTGTGGAAATATGGGTTGGGCCCGCCGTTGATTACCCTGTGTGATGTGCCAAGTACAAGGCCGACCCTGTTATAGGGGATCTCCTCCGGCGAATCAAACAGGTAACTTTCTGCAGAAAATCTTATAATTAAGTTGGTAACCAATAACAGGAATAGTGGAGTCAGAAACAGGATCTCAGTTACCACCACGACTGTTTTGGTCAGTTTTTGCCGGTTCGGTTTTTGTTTCTTCCCTTTCATGCTATAAAATTAAGCATTAATACAATGTTGGGTGGCAGATATTTTTTAAAAAACTGACAATTAGGAGCTAAAAAAATATTCTAAAAATAATTTTATCATTTTCCTTTTCTTTTAAAGAAATAATTATAGTTTTGTCCATTATCAGCGAAATTGGCGTTATATTTTTATTTAAAACGAATAGTTCACCCATAAATTATTAGGAAAATGGCAAGAAAAGGTGATGTTGTGATCAACATAGAAAAATGCAAGGGCTGCGAAGTTTGTCTGGCAGCCTGCCCCAATGAGGTACTTGCATTGAGCAAGGAAGTCAACAGTAAGGGATATCACTTTGCAATGAAAGTTAATTCGGAATGCATCGGGTGTGCAAACTGTGCCATTGTGTGTCCGGATGCCGTTATTACCGTTTACAGGGAAAAAAAGAAATAATTGATGAACCCGGCCCGGAAAAATGAATCAATCTTTTTTGACGGGTATCCGAACGGGCAGACAGCGTTCATATAAATCAGTGATTGGCGGGTTCCGTGTATTAGATTCAACATTAAACAATAGCAATCGCATGAAAGAATTAAGATTAATGAAAGGCAATGAAGCTTTGGCTGAGGCTGCGATCAGGGCCGGTGCCGATGCTTATTTTGGCTATCCGATC
>PWIY01000227.1 GCA_003560215.1 Bacteroidales bacterium
CACCCACAACCTGACAGTACGCCCCATCGTGATCCCTGACAGCTGCGTGGTAAAGCTGCAGATATCGGGTCGCACACAGGATTACCTGCTGACCCTTGATTCCAGGTCACGCCCCATGAGCACCACCGAAGAGCTTTTGATCAAAAGGGCTCCCTTTTCCATCAACCTGATATGCATCGGACAAAAGGATTTCTATAAAACCATCCGCAACAAACTGGCCTGGGGGCTCGACAAAAGGAATTGACATAAAATATTCCTTCAAGCATATCGTTATCTTTGATAATACACAGAATCTGGCCATGCAACGAAAAAAATTCACTCTGTTTGCTTTAATCTTCATCCTGATGACACCGGCGGCATTAGCACAGCGGTATGAAATCGGTGTATTTGGCGGCGGCTCATATTACTCAGGGGATCTGAACCCCGGTCCAGAGGGGCAGTTCAGGAAAACACAGCCGGCTTTTGGCGCATTGGTCAGGTACAACTTTGACAAACACCTGTCGGTTCGCATCACCGGTCTCCACGGCTCTGTGCAGGGGACTGACGAGAACAGCAATTTCAATATTCTTCCGGGCAGGGGTGATTACTACCGGTTTGAAAGTACTATCACCGAAGTATCCATTCAGGGAGAAGTGAATTTCCTGCCTTATATCAAGGGGCATATGGAAACCCTGGTTACCCCCTATATTTTTGGCGGGATGGGTTATTTTATGTTTGATACAACCACAGAACATGGCAATGACAACCACTGGCATCCGGAAGAAACAGGGGATTATGACAATTATAGCCTGAGCTATTTAATGGGTGCCGGCCTGAAATACCATATCACGGAGTATATTGGCGGGGGGCTTGAATGGGGACTTCGGTATGCCGGCACCGACTACATAGACAATGTAAGGTTAAAAGGCAACCCCAAACAAAACGACTGGTATGCCTTTGCAGGAGTCACTATCACATTCAGGTTCAGGGACTCATCAAGAGCCATATGCCCTTATTAGCTTAAATTTTCTTAAACTTTGGGGTTTTCCTTTTATTTGTCCGAACATTTTAAGAAATTTGTGCTCCTTTTCGGAGGTATAATTTATTGATTGATAATGGATCTCAAGCAGCGTATTAACTCGGACAAACTTCCCTGCCATGTGGCGATCATCATGGACGGGAACGGGCGCTGGGCAAAGCAGCAGGGCAAAGAGCGCGTTTTCGGACATGAGGGCGGTGTTGAGTCGGTCCGTGATACCGTAAAGGCAGCTGCTGAAATTGGCATCCAGCACCTGACGTTATTCGCTTTCTCCACTGAAAACTGGTGTCGCCCCCACAAGGAAGTGAATACACTGATGGGTTTGCTGACCAAAGCCATTGACAGTGAAACACTGGAGCTCCACAAAAACAATGTGAGGCTGCAGGCCATCGGAGATATTGATGCCCTGCCTTCGTCCTGCAGGAAACAACTCAGCGAGGCCATTGAACTGACCTCCGGAAATACGGGTCTTACCGTTAACATTGCGCTCAGTTACAGTTCACGCTGGGAGATTACAAACGCCACCAGAAAGATTGCCCGAAAGGTAGCCGAAAAAAGATTGGATCCCGAAGATATAGACCAGGAACTGGTTGACCAGGCCATGGAAACTGCCCGGATTCCTGACCCTGATCTGCTTATACGCACGAGCGGGGAGCTGCGGATCAGCAACTTTCTGCTTTGGCAACTGGCCTACACCGAACTGTACTTCACCCCGGTGCTGTGGCCCGATTTCAGAAAAAAACATTTTTTCCAGGCCATTGTCGACTACCAGCGCCGCGAAAGGCGTTTTGGAAAGGTGGAATGCCATGCCGATGATGTCAAACAAGCTTGAAATATTTGCCAGACAATGCATAGAATCATTCTTCTGTTCGCACTAATTCTTTATCTCTGCCCCCTGGTTGTCCAGGCACAGCAGGTTCAAACAGGTGATGAAATCACCATTGATCCGAATAACCCCAGGGAATACCAGATCGGAGGAATATCGGTCACCGGTACGGAAAACATCAACGACAATGTCGTGATCATGGTTTCCCAACTCACCGTTGGCCAGCAAATCATGATTCCTGGTGAAGACATCACCAATGCCATTGAACAACTGTGGCGGCAGCGTTTATTCGAGGATGTGAGCATCGGCATTACCTCCGTTCAGGACGATGTGGTTTTTCTTGAAATAGAGCTGAGGGAAAGACCCAGGCTCTCCCGTTACCAGTTCACCGGAGCCCGCAGCTCTGATGAGGACAAGATCAAGGAAAGACTGAATCTCACCAGGGGTGATGTGGTAACCGACAACCTCCTGTACCGGGCAAGAACTGTCATTGAAGATTATTACAAGGAAGAAGGGTACAGAACCCCGGAAATTGAGATCCGGCAAAAAGTGGATACCGCAAGAACCAATCACCTGGTTTTGGAGTTCGATATTGATCGCGGCCGCCGTACACGGATCCGTGAGGTTAACATTTACGGCAACGAGGTGCTCAGCGACCGGAGGATCAAACGGATCATGGAAGACACCCGTGAAAGGAGTCTGCGTTTCCTGTTTTCTTCATCCAAACTTGTGGAAGAGGACTTCCGGCGAGACAAGCAGCGGATTATTGAACGCTATAACGAACTGGGGAAACGCGACGCAAAGATCGTCAGAGACACTTTCTATTTTGTGGATGACAACCGCATCGAAGTTGACATCCACATAGAGGAAGGGCCCACTTACCATTTCCGGAATATTGAATGGATAGGCAACACCGTTTACCCGGATGAAGCCCTGAATGAAATTCTGCGGATCAGCCCGGGCGACGTTTACAACCAGACCAAACTGGAAAGAAACCTCTTTATGAACATGGAACAGGGGGATGTCAGTTCACTTTACCTTGACATCGGCTACCTCTTTTTCCAGCTTGATCCGGTTGAGGTTGCCGTGGAGAATGACTCCATTGACCTGGAGATCCGAATCCATGAGGGGGAACAGGCAAGAATCAACCGGGTAAGTGTCATAGGCAACACCCGTACCAACGACCACGTGATCATGCGTGAGATCAGAACCCGCCCCGGCCAACTCTTCAGCCGTTCCGCCATTATCAGGAGTCAGCGGGAGATTGTTCAGCTTGGGTATTTTGACCAGGAAACAATTGAGGTCAACCCCATCCCGAACCCCCAGGACAATACGGTCGACATCGAATACATTGTGGAGGAAACCTCTTCCGACCAGATTGAGTTATCAGGAGGCTGGGGGGCCAACCGCATCATCGGAACAGTGGGGATCTCCTTCAACAACTTTTCCACACGGAACATTTTCAACCGTGAAGCATGGCGGCCTTTGCCCACCGGCGACGGACAAACGCTTTCGCTGAGGGCCCAGACTTACGGAAGGGGCTATATCTCCTACAGTGCTTCTTTTGTTGAGCCATGGCTCGGAGGAGAGCAACCCAATGCCCTGAGCCTCTCGTTTTATCAGACCACACACCGGCGCAACCTGGCCAGGAGCCACCCTGATTATGGTTATTATTCCATTCTTGGTGCTTCGGTGGGGCTAGCAAGAAGGCTGACACTGCCCGATGACTTTTTCTACCTGAGGCAGTCAATCAACTACCAGCATTATGACATTATGAACAGCCCGATCCGTTTTATTTTTGACAACGGACAATCGCATAACCTGAGCTACAATGTAGAATTTGGCCGGAACTCAAAGGACGCACAGCTCTTTCCACGGTCAGGCTCTGAAGTATCACTCTCACTGCAGGTCACACCGCCATACTCTTTGATTTCCGGAAAGGATTTCACAGATGCAGACCCCCAGGAAAAGTATAAGTGGCTGGAATACCACAAGTGGAAGATGAAAACCGACTATTTCACTCCGATTGTGGGTGATCTTATCGTTGCCGCAAGGATGCGTTTTGGCTTCCTGGGTTATTTCAATTCCGACATTGGTTATCCACCCTTTGAAAGATTTTACCTTGGAGGTGACGGACTCACCGGTTGGGAAATTGACGGCCGGGAGGTGATTGCCATGCGCGGTTATGAGAATTACGCACTTACACCAACTGATGCCCGGGGAGAATTCATCGGTGCCAATGCCTATAATAAATATACCGTGGAACTCCGCTACCCCGTATCACTCAATCCAATGGCCACCATTTATGCCCTGGCCTTCGTGGAAGGAGGTAATGCCTATCGCGACCTTCGCTCTTTCAACCCGTTCGACATCAAGCGGTCTGCAGGTGTGGGTGTGAGGGTATTTTTGCCCATGTTCGGCTTGCTGGGAATCGACTACGGGTATGGCTTCGACGAAATTCCCGGACGACCCGGAGACTCTGGAGGACAATTCCACTTCTCCATCGGACAGGACATCAACTAAAACTGGTTTTGCTCTTTAACTCAACCATTCAGGAGGAACCCTTATGAACAAAAAACTGTTATTGACCCTGCTGGTGGCGATCATGGCCACTACAGCATGGGGACAAAGATTCGCATACGTAGACACAGAATACATCCTTGACAACATCCCGGAATGCCAGGC
>PWIY01000080.1 GCA_003560215.1 Bacteroidales bacterium
AACAAACACGCTAGAAATCACAGAGCAGCCAGAGGGTTTGGGGTTTACCAGTATCAGAGAACTGGTAAACCAGACCCTGAAAAAAAACTTTGGCGACAAGCTTACTCCTGATGGAGCATCCACCGGTTTTGCAGCACTTGATAAAGCCACCGGTGGTTTACAAAAAGGACAGTTATATACGATTGCGGTTCGTCCCGGTATGGGGAAGACCGCATTTTTATTGTCCCTTGCCAACAACATGGCCGTTAAGGATGATTATTCCGTGGCCATCTTCTCTTCCGAACGCTCCAACATCAAAATGACCAACCGTTTGATTGAGAGCGAAACGGGAATGTCCCTTGATAAACTGCAGTCCGGTACATTTAAGGACAGCGAAAAAGACCACATGTTGTCTTTACTCAGCAACATTGCCAAGGCCAAGATCTACCTGGATGACACACCGGCTTTGTCCACGGAAATGCTGGCCAAAAAGGCAAGACACCTCAAGCAAAAGCAGCAGCTTGACCTGATCATTGTAGACTACCTTGAATTACTTACAGTGGAAAATGTGAACGGTGGCGACCAGCTGCCTCAATTTGCACAAATGGTTCAATCCATTAAGCAGCTTGCTGTGGAGCTGAATCTGCCGGTATTGCTGTTTTCCCAGGCCTCGGTGCCGGTAAGCGGGAAAAGCCCTAGGCCGGCCATCGCGGATCTCCCCGATTACATTCAGCGAGACTCAGATGTGCTGATCATGCTTCACCGGAATGATGCTTTTCCCATGCCTGGAAACAGTGAAGGGAAAAATGCCGTTGAGCTGGTTGTGAAAAACAACACTGCAGAAGGAGGGGAAGAAGAAGTACTCCCGATGACCTTCATTGAAAGTATTGCCAAATTTGCAGATTTTTCTTAACGCTATGGCCATTATTAATGAGAGTGAACTTGGGCATGATGCATTGGTGAATATCGCCAAAAAAATGATTGTGGCCGCCCGGACCGCACCCAAGGCCAGGGGGGTTGACAACATTGGGATGTCTATCGTTACAGGCAGTGATGTATCCGCACTGGCCAGAACCATGGAAAAAATCGGGGAAGATGAAGACA
Source organism: Bacteroidales bacterium (assembly GCA_003560215.1). GTDB lineage: Bacteria > Bacteroidota > Bacteroidia > Bacteroidales > UBA7960 > PUPG01. Next base: position 1,084 of record PWIY01000080.1, read on the forward strand.
ACCCCATTTTTACCCGTGATGCCGGAAATGTGCAGAATGATACTGCCGTGGTTTTGCTGATCGGGACAAAAATCCGTTCGCTTGGTTTGAAGACCTGCGGCTTGTGCGGGTTTCCTGACTGCAGTGCCAAGGATGAACATCCTGAAGTGCCTTGTGCCTTTAATACCGGCGATCTGGGTATTGCAGTGGGTTCTGCGGTCAGCACAGCCATGGATGCGCGGATCGACAACCGCATAATGTACACCATTGGTGTGGCAGCCAGGAAGATGGGGCTTTTGGGAAAAGATTACAAGGTAATTTATGGGATCCCCATGAGTGCCACTTCCAAAAACCCGTTTTTCGATCGCAAGAAAAAGAAATAGGTAAGTTGCAGGAGAAAAAGCCGGGATATTTTTGAGACGAGCAGAGGGCTGTTACGAACAGGAGGCCATTGCGAGCAGGGAGGCTCCCGGCGACAGACAGCGAGCCTGGACTAAAAAAAGGGGCGGATCATGAAAGATCCACCCCTTTTTCTTTGGCAGCAGCCGGAATTATTTCACTTCCTCAAAATCTACATCCTGTACATCGTCGTCGTCATCTTTCCTGCCGCTTTCCTGCTGCTGTGACTGCTGATCTCCGGGCTGTCCGGCCTGTTGCCCCTGTTCCTGGGTGTTCTGGTACATTTCAGAGCTGGCGGCCTGCCAGGCGTTGTTCAGGGTCTCCATGGCTGCGTCAATGGCTGCCATATCCTTGTTCTTATGGCCCTCCTTCAATTCTTCCAGTGATTTTTCTATGGGCTCTTTCTTGTCGGCCGGAAGCTTTTCGCCGAACTCCTTGAGCTGCTTTTCTGTCTGGAAGATCAGGCTGTCGGCCTGGTTCAGCTTGTCGATCTCTTCTTTTTGTTTCTTGTCGCTTTCAGCATGTGCTTCTGCTTCGGCCTTCATTTTTTTGATCTCTTCTTCGCTCAGCCCGGAAGAAGCCTCAATGCGGATATTCTGTGACTTGCCTGAAGCTTTGTCCTTGGCAGACACATTCAGAATTCCGTTGGCATCGATGTCAAAAGTTACCTCAATCTGGGGGACTCCCCTTGGTGAAGGCGGAATACCGTCCAGGTGGAAGCGCCCGATGGTACGGTTATCTTTGGCCATGGGCCGTTCTCCCTGCAAAATATGGATTTCCACAGATGTCTGGTTGTCGGCTGCCGTGGAGAACGTTTCCATTTTCTTGGTGGGGATGGTGGTGTTGGCTTCGATCAGTTTGGTCATGACACCGCCAAGGGTTTCAATACCCAGTGACAGCGGGGTTACGTCGAGCAACAGCACATCTTTGATCTCTCCGGTGAGTACACCGCCCTGAATGGCGGCACCAATGGCAACCACCTCGTCGGGATTCACTCCCTTGGAGGGCTTTCTTCCAAAGAACTTCTCCACCACCTGCTGGATGGCCGGTATGCGTGTGGAGCCTCCCACCAGGATTACCTCATCGATGTCGGAACTCTGGAATCCTGCTTCCTTCAGGGCGATTTTGCAGGGCTCCAGGGTGGCCTGTATCAGTTTGTCACTCAGTTTTTCAAAATGACTGCGTGTCAGTGTACGCACCAGGTGTTTTGGTATGCCGTCAACCGGCATGATATACGGGAGGTTGATCTCTGTGGAGGTGGCACTGGAGAGTTCTACCTTGGCTTTTTCTGCAGCCTCTTTCAGTCTTTGCAGGGCCATGGAGTCTTTTCTCAGGTCAATGCCTTCATCTTTTTTAAACTCGTCGGCCAGCCAGTTGATGATGACATCGTCAAAGTCGTCGCCACCCAGGTGGGTGTCGCCGTTGGTGGATTTCACCTCGAATACGCCGTCGCCCAGTTCCAGAATGGAGATGTCAAAGGTTCCGCCTCCGAGGTCAAATACAGCCACACGGATGTCCCTGTCTTTTTTGTCGAGCCCGTAGGCAAGAGAGGCAGCTGTGGGCTCGTTAATGATACGGCGCACCTTCAGCCCGGAAATCTCTCCGGCCTCTTTGGTGGCCTGACGCTGCTGGTCATTGAAATAGGCTGGAACGGTAATCACGGCCTCGGATACTTCCTGCCCCAGGTAGTCTTCCGCTGTTTTCTTCATCTTTTGAAGGATCATTGCGGAAAGCTCCTGTGGCGTGTAACTCCGGTCGTCCACTTTAACCCGGGGTGTATTGTTGTCACCCTTTTCTACTTTGTAGGTTACCCGCTCCCTCTCCTTTACCGAGGTATCATAGGTTTCGCCCATAAAGCGTTTGATGGAGTAAACCGTTTTTTCCGGGTTTATGATGGCCTGCCGCTTGGCAGGATCACCTATTTTTCTTTCTCCGTTTTCCGTAAAGGCCACAATCGAAGGGGTTGTGCGGCGCCCTTCGCTGTTCGGGATGACCACCGGCTCGTTGCCTTCCATAACGGAAACACATGAGTTGGTTGTTCCCAGGTCAATACCAATAATTTTGCTCATTGTTTATTCCTTTTTTTGTTTGTTGTGTCAATTTAATTCCAGCATTCCCTTTTCAATGATTGTGCCAATGGCTTTAAAAGCCGTTATTTTGAAAATATGACACACTCCCGCGCATTAAATGCCGGGTATTTGGCAGAAAAATGACAAAAAGGCAGGCGTCAGAGGCGGGCAATGATTTTCAGGTTGATCAGCCTGGAGGTAAGATAATTCGGGATGGCGAATTGCTGGTTCTGTACATCCCTGATCCAGGTATAAGAGATCGTATTGTTGATCTCCAGCAGGTTAAAAACTTCTGCTGTCAGCCAAAGCGATTCCAGGTGGCCCAATGGGCCTGATTGCCGGTTGGTGTTGCTTCCGATGAGTTCTTTGGAAAACCCGATATCCACCCGCTGATAGGAAGGCATCCGCCCAATGTTTCGTTGTCGGTCGCGTTGCGGGGCCCAGAAAGGCAGCCCGGTTCCGTAGAAAAAACCCAGCTGAACCTGGTAACTGGGGTTGCGGGGCAGAAAGTCCTGAAAAAACAAACTGAAACTGAACCGCTGATCTGTAGGCCGCGGCAGATGTCCTGCGGGATGCTTTTCACCTGCTTCATTGGTTGTATATGCTCCGTCAATCTTTTCCCTGGTTTGCATGAGCGACATGCTTGCCCAGGATTCAATCCCCGGAACAAACTCCCCGTTGATATGCATGTCAAGCCCGGTGGCATATCCCTGGGAACTGTTGTCGGCGTAATAACGGATCCTGACGTTGTCAACCTCATAAGGGATCAGGTGGTTCATTAATTTGTAGTAAGCTTCAGTGGTGTATCTGAATGGCCTGCCCCATGCGGTGAAATGGTAGGTAGATCCCAGCACAAAATGAATGGACTCCTGGGCCTGTATATCTTGGTTGAGTTGCCCCTCCATGTTCCGGAGTTCGCGGTAAAAAGGTGGCTGGTGGTAATAACCTGCTGATCCCCTGAATGACCATTTTTGGGCCCATGCCGGCT
>PWIY01000352.1 GCA_003560215.1 Bacteroidales bacterium
AGATTTCGCAAAATGGCAGAAACAGGGGTTACGACGGGGATTTTGCAAGAGGAATATGAGGAAGCAATCAGGGGGGCATACTTACCGGATACCACCGCCTTCGTTTGTTGCAGGTCAATGCACTCCTTTTCGAGTAACCGGTTCAGTTCCGGAAGGGGCTCACCGTAGTGCTCCAGGAAAAGCCGACGGGTTTTACCTCCCTGCCGGTACACGAGTTTCAGGGACAGTGTCCCGGCATCAATCCCCAATGTATTGGTCATTGCCATACTTTTCTTTTCAACAGGGTGCAAAAAGCACCTCCAAAAATAACAAAAGCATGGCAACAAAATGCAGCCAAAAGATTATTTCATCCGATCCCTGGGTTTCAACTGGCATGCACAGGCACCGGTGAGCCTCTCTTTGATGTCTTCCCTGACGGGAAGCCCGTCGCGTTCCCACTCAACAAAACCTCCGGCCATATGCACAACCTGATCGAACCCTTTTTCCTGAAGAAAGCGGACTGCCTCCTTGCTTTTTAACCCGGTCGAATCAGCCAGGATCAGGATTCTGTCTGGCGGAAGCTTTTCATACTCCTGGCTCAACAGCCTGTGGGGCATCAAAAAAATATCAGGGATATCAGGAATTTTAAAATCGGTAAAATCTTTTGCCCGGAGATCCACAAACAAGGCTCCTTTGTTATTGATCAGTTCCAGGCCTTCTCCAGGGCTTACTGTACGAACCTCATTACTGAGGATCCCGTATTTTTCCAATGGTTTATTCATATTCTTTTCTTTTGTTCAGCAAAGGTATCAAATACCAACCCAAATCTCAACCACCTTCCCGGCTGGGGCACATTGGCATGATCCACATAGTGGGTATTCAACAGGTTTGAAACTTCTGCGTAAACCTGAATCTGGCTGAAGTGATAGGTGGATCTGGCATCAAGCATCCAGAAAGAGGGAAACTTCTTCCAGCTTCCATACTCCCCATCTTCAAAAGGAATATAACCACCTGCCCTGTCTTTCAGGGCTGCACTCCATGAAAAATGCAGATTTTGCCTGACCTGATGCTGCAAACCCGCCCTGAAGTTGTGTGTCAGGTGGTCCAGTGCATAATTCGATACCAGTTCTCCGCTTTGTTTGTCCGCCTGGGTGTAGGTGTAATCCAGCGTTAAATATTGCCGGGAGGCTGCCGGGCCATCATTGTTCATTCCGGCACCAAAAACAGATAACGGCATCCTGAATCCGACCTCCAAACCATACAAGTTAACACGTGTGTGATTTGAACTATACCAGATTTCATCTCCCGGATATCTTACCCAGTCGATCATATTTTTCCCCCATCTTCTGAACAGGCCCAGTTCAGCATCAAAATTGCCCCAACGGCTATGAACTCCTGTTTCCGCAAAAACAGCTTCTTCGGGCCTGAGTCCGGGATTGCCGGTGTTAACCGGGCCCTCATAAAACAAATCGGTGAAAGTGGGTAAGCGCAGTGTCCGGCTGACCGAAGCAAACAATCGATGGTCAGGGCTCATCTGCCATCCTGCATCCAGACCCGGAAAAATGCTGACGCTCCTTTCCAGGTCCGTATTTGCATAAGCAAGGAGTCCTGCCGAAACGCTAAAATCACCCGCATAGATATTGTGTTCTGCCATCATGCTGATCCCGGTACGGTCATAATGATGTGTGAAGTATGCGTTTTCATATCCTGATACCGCCCGGGGCTCGTTCATGGGTTTTCCCAATACATTGCTTAAAACACGCTCATGCCTGAGATCAATACCAAGTGCTGTCTTTCCCAGATTACCCAGGTGTATGTATTGCATGTTGACACCCCCCGCATCAGACAGGTGAAAATTGTGTCCGGCATACCACTCGGGAGATTCATGCCTGAACAGTTCAAAACGGTCATGGTGGCGTCTCCAGTATGCCTGCATCTTCATCCCGGGGGCAAAACCGGGTGTAAGCTGCACAGAGGCATACTTGGTTCTTGTGGCCTCAAATTGATCCGGGTAAAGCGGGGTGTAAAAACCATTGGCTCCAAAAGATTTCCGGTTGTACCCGCCCTGAATATCCATCCGGACAGAGCCCGGATTTGCCTGCGTACGATAGAAGAAGCCGCCGTTCAGAAAATCAGTATTGGATATATATCCGTCGCTTCTCAGACCCGATACAGAGACGTGGTGATTTAGTCTTTTTCCCTTCAATCCGGCGGTAACTGAGCCTCCTGCCAATCCGTGATCTCCACCGGAAAGAGAAAGCCGTATTCCATGATGCTCAGGTTTTCGGGTGATGATATTGATCACCCCGTTAAAAGCATTGGGTCCAAAAATTCTTGCTCCGGATCCCTGAAGCACCTCGATCCGTTCAATGCTTTCCAGGTCAACAGGAACATTCAGGTGATGGTGTCCTGTCTGCGGGTCACTGATATTGATGCCGTTTAGCAGAATTAAAGTCTGGTCAAAGGTGCCTCCCCTGATACTTACATCGGCCTGTATGCCATAGCTGCCCCTGGTTCTGATGTCCACGCCGCGAACGCTTTCCAGGAGGCTGGCAAGATCCGGTGCAGGAGATCGCTCAATATCAGAACGATTGATCACCTGGACCGAACGCATGAGCTCTGATGAAACGGCAGGCACATGCTGTGCACTCACCACCACTTCATCCAGCTCCTGTTCATTTTGCACTTCCACCACCCTGATTGAGTCAGGATGCTCCTGTGCAAGCGCCGGGACGGTCAGAATGGAACAACCAGCATACAGCACGCCGATGCGAATTTGTTTACCAAGGCTGTTGAAAACCGCATATGATCTGCGGGACCACCGCCTGAAGGTAAAACCCTGGCTGCTGTGCTTAATTGGTTTTTCCATTGATTAAAATTTGAAGATATTACTGAATTAAGATAAGCCTGCGAATGATAATTTTTTGGTTAACCGGCTACCCGAAAAAAAGAAGGACGCACCGGAAAGGTCGATGTTGAAAAGCAAGGTTACCACAGACTTTCAGGATAAATACCCTGGTTGATCAGTTGCCGGAGCAATGTTACGGCCTTCTCTTTATCCTTTTTATAGGTAACCCCAAACCACCGCGACTTGCTTGGCAATACCCTGACACTGGCCTTGCCTTCACGGATTAGTTCATCAACGACCATGGGAATATAAAACTCCCCCTTTTCCGAATCAATTCCGGTGGCCAGAAAATCCGTCATTTTTTCTTCAAGGTGGATAAATATATCCGGGCTGAACCCCCAGAAATTCATGGATACGACCTCATCCGTTGTAAGTTGTGTCGGAGTCCCATTGCTGAGAATGGTGCCCCCGGATACTTTTTCAAGGGCTTTAAATTCTTCTACGTTTAACAGCATACCCTGCTGGTCAACCTGGCAAACCCCGCGGGAAACATGCCCGTGCTCCGAAAGGGTGTTGTCGAGACGATACCCAACCATGGAATATTTGCCCTTTTCTCCGGGGTTTTGGGACAAAAGGTGTTCGCCCATAAGTGAGATGGCTTCGCGTCCATAAAAATCGTCGGCATTGATTACTGCAAAATTTTCCCGGATCAGGCCTTTGGCCACCCAGATGGCATGACCTGTTCCCCATGGTTTATCGCGCTCCCGGGGGCACAAATAACCGCCCGGAAGGTCGGATAACTCCTGAAAGGCGATTTCAACCGGGATCTTCCCTTTCAGTTTATCTGCCACCTGCTCACGGAAGGCTTCTTCAAAACTTTTCCGTATCACAAACACAACCTTTCCGAAACCTGAACGAATCGCGTCATACACGGAATAATCCATAATGGTCTCACCGGAAGGTCCAATCCGGTCCAGTTGCTTCATTCCTCCGTAACGACTGCCCATTCCGGCAGCCAGAACCGACAATGCAGGGGCCATTTACGTAAGTTTTTCCTGAATAACCATATGATGAAAGCCTTGTCGGGGAAGGCTCCAGTGGTCGGCAAAAATACAGAAAAAACTTACAGATGATGAAATGGATTAATGAAAAAATAGTTGATTGACCGTCATGATTTCCTCATCGGTAATGGTATGGTCAATTCCAGGATAGATATGAACAGAAGGTGCGGCGTTCATGCTTTTCAGGAAAGAACCGGTTTCCCTGACCCTTTCCACCGGAACATGGGAATCCGGATCGCCTGAGCCTATAAAAACCCGCGTTCCCTGAAAATCTCCGCTGTATTTGTTTTTATTCAGGGTGCTGCCGATCAAACCACCTGTGAAAGCAAGAATGCCTCCGTATTTTTTTGCGTTTCTTGCGGTATATTCCAGGGTGAGGCAGGCTCCCTGTGAAAACCCTCCAAAATACAGCGAATCCACTGATACACCCTCTTTCCTTGATTCTTCTTCAACATCTGATAAAAGTTGGAGCGCACTGTCGAGCCACGGTTGATTCTTTTCTTCGGGCGCAAGAAAAGAATAAGGATACCATGTGTTTCTTGTGGCCTGCGGTGCAAGAATGGTAAATCCATCCAGCCAAAGCTTTGAGGCCACCTGAAGCATATCACCGGCACTCCCACCCCTTCCGTGAAGCAATACTATGGCCTTTCCGGTTTCTGTCATGGGTTTTCCCCTGGTAATGATATTTTTCCTGTGCATCAGTAATACCTGCTTAAATCCACATCCAGTTTGGGTAGCAATTCCTCCAGTTCCTGACGCCGGCTTTCATGCTGAGGAGGCAACATCAGATTTTGTCCCAGTGTTTCTGCAGACTCGTCAACAAGGAAGCCTGGGTCATCGGTGGCAATCTCAAAAAGAATACCTCCCGGTTCCCTAAAGTACACAGAACGGAAATACTGCCGGTCTATTACGGGTGTGGGATGCATGCCTTCACTTCGCAGCTTTTCCCATATAAGATTCTGAGTAAGCTTTCCCGGGGTTCTGAAAGCCACATGGTGAATGCTTCCGTTTCCGTTTTTCCCCCAACCTGTATCCGGGGGAACCAATACATCCACATATTTACCGGGGGCGTTTTCTACAGCAAACCGCATCCGGTTATTCTGCTCAGCAATCAGCCGGTGTTCCATTACTTCGGTTAGCAGACCTGCTGTCGAAGTGTAATCACTGACCCACAGCTCTGTTCCGAAAAAACCGCGTATGGCATGCTCTGCAGGAATATGCGTACCGGCATGGCCCTCTCTCTTATCCGACTCGTTGAATACCAATTCCAGCTTTAAGCCGTCAGTGTCTTCAAGGCCGATGACGGTTTCCCGGTTGAATCGTTCCACTGGTTTATCGAAAGGTATGTCAAGCCTTTTCAGTCGCTTTTCCCAAAAAGCAAGGGATGAGGAAGGAAGTGAAAAAGACAGGGCCACGGCCTGCCCGATGCCCCTTTGTCCGGGAGGAAGCCCCCTGTAGGGAAAGAATGTCAGAATCGTTCCGGGACTCCCGGTCTGATCCCCGTAATACAGATGGTACACACCGGGGTCGTCAAAGTTCACGGTCTTTTTGATCAGCCGAAGCCCCAGCACCCCGGCATAAAACTCCACATTCCTTTTGGCGTCATCGGCCAGTACCGTGATGTGGTGCAGTCCGCCAATGCGATTTTTGGTCAGTGTTTCCATATTATAAGTGTGGTCATATACAATAAGGAAACAGGCCGCAGGGCGGAATGTTCAGCCTCCGGCGCAACCCGGACAATTGAAAAACCAGCTGATTCGTTGCTTCTGAATCAAAATAAACAGCCGGTAAACTATTCAAACAGCAGGTATTTGAGGTTTGCACGGGAATCCGTAACTGTTTCTATATTTCCGGATGTGGAAGTCAGCAAGGTGGTAAAACCCGGGCCATGTCCTGCAATGTTGCTGTCGCTATGGGTTATCACACCAATTGTGATGGCCCCCGTTTTAAATATCCGGCCAAAAGAATGATCGGCATCTGTGATGGCAACAATATCACCAAAACGCAAGGCGTCCAGGCCGTATTTTTCGACAACTTCCTCATCAAAAAGCTGGATGTCATAGTCGCCGGTATAAGCCTGATCTGCACCCAGCCCGGAACCCATGATTTTGGCCGGCACAGTCAGGGCAACAGGTACCCGGAGTTTACCTTCGGGGGTAACTCCCATACCTGCTTCAGTCAGTGCTTCAAGAAGCCGGGGACTCATACTGAATGCCTGCACGTCACCGGCATTTTTCAGTTCCATGCCTGCCCCGAAAGCATAAACCTGCATCTTGTCGCCGGGCGTCATTTTATAAAGCACATCCTGATCTTTAAAGTCAACCATCACATGCTCAGATCCTCCGTGTTTGCCAATCACATAGCCGGTTTCTCCCCTTGCCTCACCGGTAAGTACCCTGACCTGGTTGCCGATACAGGAAAGCGCATTGAAGGCGCGGCTTTCACCACTGGAACGACTGTTGGTACTTCCGGGATTGTAAAGCGTAACTGCAGGTTCCACATGGTCTCCCGCGAGATTTACAGCTGTATCTCCTGTGCGAAAATCATAAGTAATGCTTCCTGTTGCCGGCACCATCCTGATGGATCCGTCCGCGCCAACCCTGTATGGTGTGCTTCCCAACCGCGCTTCAGCAATCCATCCCACAACCGGCATTTTAACAAGTTGTTCACGGTTGAATTCAACCGGGGAAAGGGTTTGGGCTTCCACGACGCTTTGAAAGGACGAAAAGCAGATCAGCATAATAAAGGCAATTGCAAACAACAGCGGTTGCCTGCTTTTTGAAAGGCTAGAATACATAACAATAAAGATTTTGGTTGAAGGTGTTGAACAATATTTGCTGCGAAAGATAGTAAATTCTTCCCATACCGGAACAGAAAAGCAGGCCCCGGAGACCTGATCATTGCCCGCTCACCTCAAGGTGAATAAGATGCTGATAATGGTCAAAAAGATTCATGATGGAGGTCACATAGTTAACAGGTTCAAGGCCTGAGGCATATCCAAATCTGACTTCTTCCCTGTTAAAGAATTCAGGGTTGGATTTGTTCAGCATTTGTTCGGCAACATGTCCGTACCAGGTGTCCGGATCGTCTCCTTCGGCTTCGGCCAGGCGCCTGGCGTCCTGAACATGCCCGTGTCCTACGTTATAGGAAGCAATCACAAACTTCCTGCGTTCGTGTTCATCTTCAATATGATCTTTCCAGTAATCCTGAAGCCATTGCAGGAACCTTATACCAGCGGCAATATTATCCTCGGGATCCAGCGGATCATCAGCCCCGAATTCCCTGGCTGTAGCAGGCATCAACTGCATAAGGCCGACAGCACCTGCCCAGGAGCGCGCTGAAGGATCAAATTGAGATTCCTGGTATATCAATGCCGCAAGAAGCCGCCAGTCCCATCCCAGATCATCTGCATATTGCTGAAGCAATTCATCGTATGGCGAAATGGTTCCTCCCGTAACCGGGAAATAATCACTGGAATATCTGGAGCGGAATGCCCTGCGGTTTTCGTAATATTTATTGTAGATCACATAATAATCGGTTTGAGTCCGCACTTTCTCCAGCCATTCATTGACGGCATCAAGCAGTTCAGGCGAAGTGTGCCTCATGGCCCAGGCAGTTTGCTGCGGCATGCTGATGGCTGTTTCCACGTCCAGATCCTGGTGATAGGCCGATTTGATCCCCGCAATATTTTCATCAGCCACCGTGAAACTGATTTCTCCCTCCGCCACCAACCTGATCAGTTCTTCTGTGGTTACCCCCTTTTCTGCCTCCACAATGTCAATATCTGTTCCGATTTCCTGCGAAAGATTGACAAGACGGTCGAGGTAGGCAGATCCGCGGCGCACATACACAGTTTTGCCTGAAAGTTCAATGGGGTTCCTGATCAGCTCATTTTCGATTTGATGAAGCATCATCTGCCGCCAGTTTTCAGGTTTCCGTTGCACCAATACCTGCCGGGTCATGTTCAATGGTTCCGAAAAGGCAAGCCTTTCCCTGCGGCCTGAGGTTACTGTCAGACCGTATGCAATCAGGTCACCTTCTCCCCTGTCGAGCATATCCATCATTTGTCCGAAATCACGGGCAATCTGAATGCGAACAGGCAGCCCGATGTGTTCTCCAAAAAGCTGCAGGAGTTCATATTCATAACCCATGACTTCGCCCCTGTAAATAAAATAGCTCAGGGGGCTGTAACTTGTTATTGCCACGAGTTCGCCTCTTTCCTTGATTTCCGGCAAATCAGGCAGTCCGGGATCCCTTCCGTTCCAAATTCTGAAAAAGTCACAGGACATCATCATAATCATCAAAGAAATTACAATGCCTGCTACAAGGATCATATTTCTTTTGGCAAGATGCATGTCAGTCATTTTATACCTTAAATCTACATATCCTGTGATGAAAAAACAAATTATTGATACCATTTAATCATTTTCACCTGTCGTTTAAGGGAATTAGCCGCCGAATCCTCCGAAATTTTGTTATTATTGCATACGAAACACTAGTTTATCTAACCATCTTTCCTTAATGAATTAACCATGAAGAGAATTGCTTTTTTCACCCGCAGCCCTTTATATATCATCGGGCTTATTGCTTTTATTCTGATGAGTGCCTGTGCATCTGACAATGCAGAATTCATTTATGTCAATGGCAATTTTTATACGCTTGATGAGAACGTGCCCCAGGCAACTGCCGTGGCCGTTCGTGACGGAAAGTTTATTTATGTCGGCGACAGAGATGGTGCCATGACATATGCGGGCAACCGGACTGAAGTAATCGACCTTGAAGATCAGACAGTCATACCCGGGCTCACGGAAAGCCACATGCATTTTGACAATCTGGGGCGCAATCTGCTGATGGCTCCTCTGGATGTGTATTGGCTGCCCCTTGATGAACTCACAGAAAAAATCGAATCCGCGGTGAAAGAAGTTGAGCCCGGAGAATGGATTATTGCCAGGGGCTACAATGATGCGATTTGGGATGAAGATCCTCACCGTCGTCAGCTGGATGCCGTAAGTCCGGACAACCCGGTCGTTCTTCGCAGATATTGCGGCCATGCCCACTTTGTCAATACCCGGGCCCTCGAAAAGGCCGGCGTTACTGCTTCCACAGAAGATCCTGATGCAGGCAGCATTATCCGTGACGCACAAGGTGAACCGACCGGTGTGCTGGTTTCCGCTGCAGGTGCCCTTGTAACGGCGTATGTCCCCCCTGCCCCGTCTCTTTCAGGGGCTGAGGAACTGGAAGCACTGCAAATGGGGAGTGATGCACTTCTGGCAGCCGGGATCACCACCGTACACTGTGCCACAGGTATCGGCACAGATGAGATCAGACTCAGACAGGAGGCATTTGAACAGGGGTATCTTCAGGTGCGTCTGATGGATGCGGTGAGCATTGAAGCAGCCAGAGAGCTTGGAGCTCCGCTTGAAGGTCTTTACGATGACCGTTATACGGTTCGCTGGGTAAAAATGTTTGCCGACGGATCTTTGGGCGGGCGTGGTGCTGCCATGCTCGAATCTTACGATGATATGCCGGGGGAACTGGGAGCTCTCCGGGCGCTTGGACAGGATGAGGAGGCTTATGCTGAGTTGGTGGCCGAATTGCTTGAAATGGGATTTATAACCCGCACCCATTCAATTGGCGACAGGGGCAACCGGGCCACATTGAATGCTTTTGAAAATGCCATGGAGATGACAGGGAAACAGCCGGAAGAAGCGCGGCTGGTTGTGGAGCATGCTCAGGTTCTTCATCCCGATGACATAGAAAGATTTGCCAACAGAAGGATCATTGCTTCCATGCAGCCCATACATGCCACTGAGGATATGCTTTTTGTGGAAGACCGTATCGGCCCTGAAAGAGCTGCCGGAGCCTATGCATGGAGAAGCATTCTGGACAAGGGGGGCATCATTGCCGCCGGATCAGATTACGGGGTCTCCCCTTTCAATCCTTTCTACGGCCTGCATGCAGCGGTTACCAGGCAGGATCGGGAAAATTCCCCTGAAGGAGGCTGGTTTCCCGAGCAAGGTATGACACGCGAAGAAGCACTGAAAGCGTATACAAAATGGCCTGCCTATGTGGAGTTTTCTGAAAACAGAAAAGGCAGCATCAGCCAGGGAAATCATGCGGATTTTATTGTCATCGACCGCGATTATTTCAAAGTCCCGGCTGAAGAGATTCATGAAACCAGGGTGCTCCGCACTGTTCTGGCCGGTCATACCGTATTTATGAGCGAATAACAAGCGGCCTGAATATGGCCGGGATACCGGAAATCATCAAAATTTTAATCAACCATAACCAAAACAACATGATGCGATCTAATTTCATTTCAACCGCCATTGTCTTCTTATTGATGAATGTACTGTTGAGCACTTCGGTGTTCGGCTGCTTTGCCGTTATTGTGGGTAAAGATGCAAGCCATGACGGGTCAGTTCTGTTCGGACATCTTGAACAGAACGGCGGCCTGCGAAACCTTAGTTACAGGTATGTCCCAAGAATTCAGTACGAACCCGGTGATGTGGTTCAGCTCCATCGCGGAGGAACCTGGCCACAGCCTGAAGAAACTTATTCGTACCTGTGGACCAGCAATATCGGAACAGAGTTTGCCGACGGCTACTTCAATGAATGGGGTGTTGCAGTTGCATCAGATGCCTGTGCCACAAGAGAAGACCCCTATGACGAACTGGTTGAACGGGGACAGATCACCGATGGCGGCATCGGATATAAGCTCCGCCGTTTGATTGCCCAAAGATCCCGTACTGCCAGGGAAGGAGTTGAGGTGGCTGCCGAGCTGCTTGACCACTTTGGCTATGCATCTTCAGGCCGGACTTATGTGATTGCTGATGCGAATGAAGCATGGGTGCTGGGTGTAGCTGCAGGGAAGAACTGGATTGCCCAGCGGGTTCCGGATGATGGCATCGTATTGCTTCCCAATGTACACATTATCGGGGCTGAAGCCGATCTGAGCGATACCGAAAATGTGATCGCTTCTGAAGGCCTGGTCGATTATGCCATTTCACGTGGCTGGTACGATCCCGACTCGGGCGAACCTTTCAGCTTCAGGGAGGCATTCAACCGCCCGGCACGCGAAGGCAGCTTTATGGATGAAAATGGTGTGGATCCCAGGCAGTGGTTCAGCCAGTCACTGGTTCATGGCGACCTGATAGATCTCCCGGCCGACCAACAATTGCCCTTTGCCCTTTATCCGGATCGTAAATTTGATGTGATGGATGTGGCCAATATCATCCGCAGCCACGGCCATATTGAAGGACAGGATCCGGACATGGCCCTGTCTTACCGCCTGGGCATGGAAGAAGGTGTTTCTCCGCATGACCGTGATGGCGGTGGTTCCGGCCAGATCTGCAGTGGCACAAGCCAGGAGCTGGTTGTTTATCAGTTGAGGAACTGGATGCCCACTGAGATCGGATCTGTGGGCTGGCGTACTACCGCAGCACCATGTGGTTCTGTTCTGGTTCCATGGTATGCGGGTATCAATGAGACCCCTTCAGCCTACTACAAACCATGGCCACTGGAGGATGCCCTGGATGTGGAGTTCCAGTTCAACCCTCCGGAAGGTACCTTTAATTATGATCCCGAAAATGCCTTCGATGTTTTCAACGGCCTTGAAAACATGATCGACCTGAATTACGCAAGGAACATAGAAATAGTCAGGGAAGAGTGGGATGCCATCGAGCAGGAGCAATTCAACATGCAGCCATCCATTGAAAAAGTTGCCCTTGAGCTCTATGAAAAGGACAGGGAACTTGCGGTAAGCTTCCTGACAGGATACTCCAATTATCGTGCAGTACATGCCCTGGAAAAAGCCAAAGACTTACTGAATCACCTGAAAACTATTCATTGGGCACATTAAAAGAAAGCAGTTATGAAAACTAATTTCGGTCCTTCAAAGATTTTATTTCCCAGTCCTGTGGCCCTTGTGGTTACAGGCACCATGAATGAAGCCAACATTGCCACCATTGCCTGGGCCAGCCTGCTTACCAGCAAGCCACCCACACTGGGTATATCTGTCGGCCAGAAAGGGTTTACCGGAGAGGCCATTAAGAACAACAATAATTTCACGGTAAACATTGCAACTGCCGGCATCATGACCGAGGCTGACTTTTGCGGCATTACCACAGGGAAAGAAATAGACAAATTCGGGCAATCTGGTTTGACAAAAATGCCATCCAATGTCATCGAATCACCCATCATCAAAGAATGTCCGCTCAACCTGGAATGCAAGCTGACAGACTGGCGCATCATCGGCAGGACCATTCATTTTGTGGGTGAAATTGTGGAAACACATTTGGATACAAAATTGCTGGAAGACACCTCTGATCTTGGGTCAATTGACATTGCTGCTTTCAACCCGCTGATCTACTTCGGAGGCGTCAGAGAATACAGAAAGGTCGGTGATAAAATTGGCGACGCCTACCAGATCGGAAAAAAACTCATGTAGCGGCTAAAACGCATTGCCTTATGCCTGAGCAGATCCTTGACAAAACAGTATTCTCCCTGTCGGAGGTTGGCAGAAGCATTCGGAAAACACTTCAGGACAGGTATAAGGGCAGCTACTGGATCAGGGCCGAGTTGAACAAACTCAATCATTACGGGCAGTCCGGACACTGTTTCCCGGAACTTGTTGAAAAAGAAGGGGAAACGGTAAGGGCCCAGATGCGGGCAGTTTTATGGCGGGATGATTTCGCTGCCATCAATGCCAAATTTCTGGAAGTTTTAAAGGAACCGCTGAATGACGGGATTAAAATCATGTTCCTGGGCAAGATTCTTTTTGATCCGGTTTACGGGTTATCTTTACGAATCATTGATATTGATCCATCCTTTACCCTGGGAGACCTGGAAAAAGAGAAACAAAAGTGCATTGACACCCTCATGAAAGAGGGATTGTTCGAAAAAAACCGGAAGCTCTCCCCTCCCCTTTTGCCTCAGAGAATTGCGGTGATATCTGCGGAAACCAGCAAAGGTTTTGCTGACTTTATCCGCATCCTCAGGGAGAGCGAACCGGATTACCGCTTTTTTCATATGCTTTTCCCTGCATTGCTACAGGGTGAACAGGCCGCCGGCTCCATACTGAATCAATTGTCGCGCATCAAAAAGGTCATTCATCATTTCGACCTGCTGGCCATTATCCGCGGCGGAGGGGATGATATAGGACTCGCCTGCTACAACAACATCCAACTTTCCAGGGCTGTGGCAAATTTTCCGATTCCGGTTTTTACCGGCATCGGCCATGCCACCAACGAGACCGTAACAGAAATGGTTGCCCATATCAATGCGATCACCCCTACCAAGCTTGCTGAAGTACTCATCGCTTCTTTCAGGGACTTTGACAATAAGGTTCGTAATATGGCTGATCATATCGGCCGGTTAACCCGGCACCAAATTACGGAATACGACCATTATTTGTTGTCCACTGTGAATCAACTGAGATCATGTGCGAATGAAAAACTTGCACTGGAGCGTTCCGGACTGCGGGAACCGGCACTTCGGTTAAAACAGGAAAGCAGATTTCTTTTAAGGGAAAACAGCCGGGAAATAAAAGGCCTGGAGGGTTCAGTTGAACAGCTTCACCCCGACAATGTACTAAAAAGGGGATTCAGTATCACCCGGCAAAACGGGAAAGCGTTAAAAACCGGGGAGAAGATCAAAGAAGGAGAATATCTGGAAACGACGCTTTATGACGCTGTGATCCGGAGCAAAACAATCACCATCCATAAAACACCAAAGGCATGACTGAAAAACCAGGATATACGGAAGCATTTCGCGAGTTACAGCACATTGTTGCCGAAATTGAAGAAGGACAGATCGATGTGGACGAATTGTCGGAAAAGGTAAAAAGAGCTGCAGAACTGATCCGGATCTGCAAGGAAAAACTCCACAATACCAGTGAGGATGTACAGCAGATCCTTAAGGAACTGGAGGAATCGGAAAGTAAATCCTCCAACCAGACATAACCTCACTCAGAAGCATTATGACGTGGCAATGCAGGCTTGCAAAGATGGCCTAATGCACATGCCCTTCCATCTCTTCTTCAGGCATTTCGGCACCCCCTATGCCTTCCCTGAGTTCTTCACGCACCTCACCGCAGCTGAGCATCATGGATCCGAAATATGGATTTTTGATCTCTTCAAACTCACTGAGCCAATAGGCCCCCCTGTCATCATCATACATGGGGCAGAAAGCCACGTAGAAAGTTTGCCCGATGGCTCCGAGCGTTTGCGCAACAGAGATCATGGCTTCAGACAAAGGTTCAAAGCGGGCCCGGCGTGCTTCCAGGTCATCTGCGGCCAGAAATTCTTCCATGCTTTCAGCAATCAACCCATACTTCTCCATCCAGAACATATGATGTTCGCCCTCCAAGGAGTGCTCCCCGGTTTCTTCCAGCTGATTCTGCATGGATTCTGCATATCCCAAAGATGACTGCTCAGGGTCATCATTGGCAAGGGCATTCTTGATGTCAAAATACCTTTCAAACAACAACTCGAGATTGCTCCGGAAAGGCTCGGGCAGCTCGACGGTTTCAGGCGGCGACATCATACTGAAATGACCCCTTAGCTGGGCTGCTGCATCAATGGCGAACACAGCGTTTACGGCAATTTCTTCTCCGGCCGACAATCCGGAAAGAACCGGATACTCATCTGCTGCTGGAGTCCCAATTTCGATTTCCCTGTACTCAAAAGTGAAGCCGTCCCTGTCTGGCCTTTTCACATAAACCACAGCCGTTTTTCCTGTCCACAATATGGCAGTGGAAGGTACCATAAGCTGTTCTTGCAGGTCTCCGGATTTCACATGGGCATTTACCAGCATCCCAGGCTTTAGCAACATATCTTCATTTTGCACCGTAAGCCTGACCCTGGCAGTCCTTGTCTGACGATCGATAAAAGGATCCACAAACTCTACTTTACCGGAAAGTTCCCTGCCGGGATGCGAGGGTATATCCAGAACAGCTTCATCTCCTTTTCTGAGGGAACCCAGATGACTTTCATAGGCGTCCAGCTCCACCCAGACTGTATTGAGGTCTGCAATGGAAAATAAGTTATCCCCCGTGCTCACGTAGTCCCCCTCCGATACGAGTCTTTGTGTCAGGTACCCAGATTTCCCCGCGTATACGTCAATATGTGAACGGGCCTCTCCTTCTGACTCGATCTTGTCAATCTGGGCCCCGGTCAGGTTGAACAGCCTGAGGCGTTCGCGGGCTGCCGCATAAAGCCGCGGATTCTGTTCTTTATCTCTTGCAGCATTGAGAAGTTCCTGCTGCGCCTGCATCATTTCGGGAGAATAAAGTGTGGCAAGCGGTTCACCTTCCCGGATGAAATGGCCCGTGTAATCTGCGAACAACTTGTCTACCCTTCCGGGAAAACTGGCAGCGATATTCCGTGTTTCCTTCTCATTCAGTACTACCATCCCGGTCATCCGTGACTCGATGGATATGGTTTCCGGACTTACAGGGGCGGTTTGTACATTCGCCCAGTGGTAATGACTTTCCCGCATGGCAAAAATAAAGGGATCATCCTCCTGGTGATCGTCCTCTTCAGAAGCAGGGATCAACTCCATTCCGCAAATGGGGCAGTCACCGGGTCCATCCTGTCTTACCTGCGGGTGCATGGAGCAGGTGTATTCGGTGTCAGCGGCTTCTTGAGCAGTTTCATGATCATGCTGATCCTCTTCTGCGCCATTTCTGCCAAAAAGCAGCCATCCCAGTAAAATGCCTGCCAGAATAAGCAATATATAGCGACCGGTATTTTTTTTCTTTTCCTTATTCATATGCAATCCTGGTTATCTGAAAACATGATTTACTTTTAACTTGTCAATTTCTGCCCGAACCTTGTGGCGGTCAACCTTCACTTCCAGTGTCCGCCATTCCAGATCAATGATCTGATCCTGAATGCGGAGCAGTTCGTCAAATCCCTCGTCGCCTGAAGCATAACCCGTCAGGACAAGCTCCTCTGTCTTATATGTAATACTGAGTTGACGATTGTAAAAATCCTGGTCCCGGCGAAGGTTTTTCAATGATCTTTCCAGGGTGTACCACTCCCTTGCCAGCTCGTCGGCCTGATTGTGTTCCGCATACGCTGCCTGATCGGCCATTAGCTGCCCTTCTTCCCTGATTGCCCTGTTCTTGTTTCGGAAAACCGGAATTGAAACAGAAACCATCGGCATGAGCATGTGTCCGCCATCCATCTGTCCCATGGCGGCATCCCCGGCTCCAAACCATGAATACTGTACCCCAAGTCCGAACGAGGGACGGGTCTCCAGCCTGGTCAGGTCACTTTCAATTTTGGCAGCAGCTGTTCTGGACTCTGCTGCCAGCAACCGCGGGTTATTGGCAAAACTTTCCCTGTGGTCATTTATTTCGGGCAAATCTTCCGGAAGTTCCTGCAGTGACTCCGGAATGTCAATCCGGGCAAGTTCCTCCCGACCAATCAGGTTATTGAATGTCCGGGTAAGCTCAAGTATTTTCTCCTGCAAAACAGCCTTCCGGTTTTCCAGGTCGGCAATTTGAATCTCAAGGCGGTACAGGTCCAGCATCAGGCCCGGTTGGTCCTGACCTGCCCCATACCTTGAGTATATGATGTCTTCCCGGGTATTCAGCACCCGGATAAAATCATCCAGCAGGTCCATTTTGCGGGTTTGATTGTAAATATCCAGCCACAGGTTGGTAATCCGGAGAAACAATTGGTTGCGTTCCACCAGAAATTCACTGAATTTGCCCATGGCGGCCTGTTCTGCAGCAGCCTGACGCTTGTCAAGGGTGCCAAACCATGGAAATGACTGCATCAGTCCCAGATCCAGGTATTGGTCACCCATCAGCCGCTCCATGGGTGGTGTAAAAATTCCTGCGGAAAGCTGAGGATCAGGGAGTGATCCGGATATTTGTACCCGGCTAAGGGATGCTTC
>PWIY01000166.1 GCA_003560215.1 Bacteroidales bacterium
ATGTAAAAACACCTTTTTCTTTCTGGGAGCAAATCCGTAAAGGGTTTCAGCCACAATGCCCTGAAGGGGAACCACATATCCCCAGAAATTTCTGTGCTGATGAATGGGTAGCAAAAATTGCGGGGGCCAGGTCATGATAAAAACCTGGAATGGTTCTTCCATGAGCTTTATCTTGTTGTATTTGTCCAGATCATACCCTTTGATGTGATCTTCATACGACAATTGACTCAGGTCAATTTGTGCAAGCGCATTTTTGATGTCCTGAGGATCCGGTTGTTTTACGTCCAGGTTCTTTAAAATTTCCAGTAAATTTTTCATTTCGACGGTTTTATTTTTTGTGTGTTCGTTATTTAGAGATGTATCTGTTTGCTGCAATCCGGCATTGTTTTCGAGGTTAAATATACTATATTCTGAGGAAACCCGGTTAATGTAAAGGCCATTTTCAATCGTTTGAGGTGAATCCGGGACAGAGGTCCGGCGTTTTTCTGTATATTTGGCATTAAACCGGCGGAGCCTGCTCCGAAAGCCGGAAAATTGCATCATCTGAAAACCACAAACCAGACATATGTCAGATGCCGGAAAGGTGTATTTTATCTCGGACAGTCATCTGGGGGTTCCGGACAGGGAGTCCAGCCTGGAGCGGGAAAAGTTGTTTGTAAAGTGGCTGGATGACGTCAGTGCTGACGCTTCTTCCATTTATTTGCTGGGCGATATTTTTGATTTCTGGTTTGAGTATGCCACCGTTGTACCTAAAGGCTATGTACGCCTGCTTGGGAAGCTTGCAGAACTATCTGATGATGGTATTGCCATTCATTATTTCACCGGCAACCATGACATGTGGGTGTTCAGTTACTTTCAAGAAGAAATGGGTTTGAAGATGCATCGTCATCCCGTAGAGCATACCCTGTCAGGTAAACGTTTTTTTATTGGCCATGGCGACGGGCTTGGGCCGGGAGATGCCGGTTATAAAATGTTGAAGGCCTTTTTCTCCTGCCGTTTTTGCCAGAAAATGTTTTCCTGGCTGCATCCGGGTCTTGGTATCCGGCTGGCCAATGCATGGTCAAGAAAAAGCCGTTCGGCCAATGCCCGAAAGGACGAAATATTTCTGGGAGAAGATAAGGAAAGGCTTGTTCAGTTCTGCCTTGAGGTACTAAAAACCAGGCAGGTAGATTATTTCGTATTTGGCCACAGGCACCTGCCCCTAAATATGGAGGTTCGTCCCGGGGTACACTATCTGAATACCGGCGACTGGATCAACCACTTTTCGTACGCTGTTTTTGACGGAGAACAATTGAGCCTGAAGAAATACAGGGATCGGAAATAATGACTTTTTTTGGTGCTTATACAGTGAGGGGATACAGATGCTAAAGTGAGGGGATACAGATGCTAAAGGTCGTTCCCTCTGCTTCATCCGACTCAACCCGAACGGTTCCCCGCAGGTATTTTTCGGTCAGGATTTTGATACTGTAAGCACCCCATCCTCTTCCCGCCCCCTTCGTGGAGTAGGCTTTCTGAAAAAGTTTCAGCTGTGAGGAACGGGGAATGAACTGGGGGTTTTTCACAGTGAAATATGCCTTGCGGGTTTTCGGGTCAAACCCGGATATCACCTTTACCGGATCATGATTATTTGTGGCCTCGAAAGCGTTTTTGACCATGTTGATCAATACCCTGCGCAGAAGGGTCCGCTCGGTGATGATATTATCCCCGGCTTTTTTCAGTTCCACTTTTCGTTGACTGAATTTTTGCATGTTGTTCAGCGAACGAACCACCTCTTCGGTGATTTCACCGATGTTAACCTCTTCATAATTTGGTTTCAGTGTGCGGGTTTCAACATTGCTGATCAGGCGGTAAGATTGTACTTCATCAGATATGGCCGTGGATACATCGCTGAGCATTTGCCTGACCTTTTTTTCGGGAAGGTCATCAAACGCCTCATTCAAACCCTGAAGGATGGCAGCGGAATTCATAATATCATGGAGGAAAATGTTTTCAAGCATTTGTCTCCTTTTGCGGTCGCTGATATCTTCCAGGGCTGCAAAAATGAAACCTTCATCCATGTATTCAAAAGGCCTTGTGAGTACACTGAGAGTCAGTGAGCTGCCATTGTTGAGTGAAATATTGCATTCCTCTTTCCCTTGTTTTCCGCTTTCGCTGGTTTTCAGGGCAAGATTGAAACCGCAGACATTACAAAACTCGGTTGATCCGCAGCCAAGTTCCCCTTCTTTAATGTTGATGCACCCAAGGCACTCTCCCGGCCGCTGCCCCGTTGGCCGGTTTGTTTCCGGTTGTTGCCTTGGAACAGGAAGGCGGTTCAGGTATAACACCTGGCGGTGCATATTCAGTATCATAATTATATTTGGGGTATCGCGCAGCAACTCCGGGAATAATCCGCTTTGTATAATAAGGTTTGCCTGAGCCTTCAGGGTTGCCGGGTCACTTTTTATCGTGGGGTCAAACATATCAATAACCAATGGTGTGTTGGCTAAATTACAAAAAACTTGTACAGGGACTTACTTTCTAGGCCACGGCTTTGTATATTTGTGTGAAGCGCATTAAACAACAAGGGTATGTTAAACGACAAGGATATTCAGCAACTCAGGGAAAAAGGAATCACCAAAGAGGGGTTCCTCAGGCAAATCGATCATTTTAAAAAAGGCTTTCCGCCTTTGGATTTAGACCGTCCTGCCACCATTGGAGATGGCATTCTCCGGG
The DNA here is from genome assembly GCA_003560215.1 of Bacteroidales bacterium. Taxonomy (GTDB): domain Bacteria; phylum Bacteroidota; class Bacteroidia; order Bacteroidales; family UBA7960; genus PUPG01. Next base: position 2,713 of record PWIY01000166.1, read on the forward strand.
TGCAGGACCAGAAAGTCAAATGGCTGGCAGACTACTTCAGCAAAGAGGCCGGAAACTACCGCATTAATAAATTTGTGCCTGCCAGCGGGGCGGCCACCAGGATGTTCAGGGATGTTTTTGTATGGAGGGATTTGATTGCCGCGGGTGTGGAGATTGAAAGCCTTCTGTCATCCAGGCCGGAGGCCCGGTTGTTTTTTGAGAAAATCAGAGATTTCGCCTTCTGGGATGATCTGGTGCTGGCGCTTGACAAAGATGACCTGGTTGCAGAGCATTTGCTGGAAGAAAAGAATTACCTGCCTTTGCTGGACTATCTGCTGTTTGATTACGGACTGGACTATGCCAGCCTTCCCAAAGCCCTGATAGCTTTTCACAGATACAGGAAGGACTACAGAACCCCACTGGAAGAACATATGGTGGAGGGCGCGGATTATGCCAGGGATCATCAGAACAAGGTACGGCTTCACTTTACTTTGTCTCCCGAACATATCCGGCCTTTCAGGGAACGCCTGAAAAAGACACAGCCCTTTTTTGAAAAGGAATTCGGACTCAGTTTTGAGATATCTCATTCCGTGCAGAAGCCATCAACCGATACCATTGCCGTGGGCAAGGACAATCTGCCTTTCCGCGAGAAGGATGGTTCGCTGTTTTTTCGCCCCGGTGGTCATGGAGCCCTGATTGACAATCTCAATGAACTTGAAGATGACCTGATCTTCATCAAAAACATTGATAACGTGGTGCCGGACTGGCTCAAACCGGATACGCTCCTGTATAAAAAGGTGCTCGGGGGTCTTATGCTGGAACTTCAGAAAGAGGCATTTGCCTGGCTGCACCGGATCGACAAGGGTCGTCTGAGTGATTTGGAATATGCACAAGCCGTTGATTTCGCAGTAAACAGCCTGAATATCCACCGGTCATTATTGCCGGAAGATCCGGGAGATGGTCAAAAAGTGCTTCACGAACGGCTGAATCGTCCGCTGCGGGTATGCGGAATGGTAAAAAATGAAGGAGAGCCCGGCGGAGGACCTTTCTGGGTAAAGGATCCCGCAGACGGAAGTCTTTCATTGCAGATTGTTGAAATGTCGCAGATCAACCGGAAAGATCCGGATCAGGAGGCTGCGGTGAAAAAGGCCACCCATTTTAACCCGGTAGATCTGGTTTGCTCTGTGAGAAACTATAAGGAGGAGCCTTTTGACCTGAAAGAATACATTGATCAGGAAACAGGCTTTATCAGCTACAAATCAAAAGACGGCCGTGACCTGAAGGCACTGGAGCGTCCCGGGCTGTGGAACGGTGCAATGGCCCGCTGGAATACCGTCTTTGTGGAAGTCCCCCTGAAAACATTCAATCCGGTAAAAACAATCAATGATTTGTTGCGCGAGGGGCATCAGGGAAAATAAGTGATTACGGACGGTTCCTTTCCTGCATGTCCTGCCTGATAAAATTGCCGACCTGATCAGCACCGATCTCTTTGGCACGGATTTTCTTTTCCCCGTCCAGGATGAATATCTTTGGAATGCTGTATATCTGGTATTTGTCAAAAACCCCCGAGGTATTGGCTGTATCGTTGGCATGGATCCAGCTATCCGGATAATCCTCAAGTGCATTCAGCCATCTCTCATTTTCGGTTTCCGTATTGATGGCAAAAACTTTTACCTTTTCATCTTCAAGCTCACTGACTGCTTCATACAGAAGAGGAGATGCTTCCACGCAATGGGGGCAGTCTGACTCCCAGAAATACAGCACCAGATAATCGGCCTCTATTTCATGGAGGATGACCGTGTTG
>PWIY01000317.1 GCA_003560215.1 Bacteroidales bacterium
CAATGGCTGATAACGGTGCCCCATCATCTGAAACAACAGGGGCTTGACAAATACCTCAAAATTCACAAAAGATGAAACCGGATTGCCGGGAAGACCAAAAATGGCTGCGTTCTCTGTTGTTCCAAACACGGTGGGACGTCCGGGTTTTACGGCTACCTTTTGAAAACGGATATTGACCCCGTTCTTTCGCATGATCCGTGGAACAAAATCGAAATCGCCGGCAGAAACACCTCCTGACAAAACCACCAGATCATTCTCTGCCAGTGCCCTGCCAATGTTATGGTCGGTTGCCTCTTCATTGTCGGGGATGATCCCCATGTAATTGGGTTCGCAATGGGCTGCCCTGACCTGGGCGATAAGCTGAAATCCGTTGCTGTTCCTGATTTTTCCGGGGCCGGGTTCCATATATGGTTCAACCAGTTCGTCGCCGGTGGAAAGAATTCCGACCCGTGGCTTTTTGAATACAAGCGGGTTTGTGCAGCCCACTGAAGCCAGAATGGGTGTATGCTGGGGCAGGATCAGTGTTCCCTGGTCAAGCACCTTATCTCCGGCCCTGACATCCTCGGCTTTGGCGGCAATATTCGGAGCTGTTTTCTCTCCGGTAAAACGGATATGTCCGGGGGCACATTCTTCTGTGTGCTCCACCATGATAACGGTGTCAGCCCCTTCGGGCACCATGGCTCCGGTCATGATCTTGCTGCATTCGCCGGCACCTATGGTTTTTGCGGGAATGTCTCCTGCTGCAAGTACTTCCAGTACCCTCATTTCTTTGCCGAGATCCTCCTTCCTGCATGCATAACCGTCCATGGCTGCCTTGTTGAACGGAGGCATATTTACATCCGAATGAACATCTTCAGCAAGAACCCTGTAAAGTGCATCCTTAAAGTCAACTTTTTCAGTGCTTTTACGGATGGGTGTTTCAAGGGTAATGGCCATGGCCTCTTCAAAAGCGATCATTGTACCGGTATCTTTGATTTGAATGTTGGTTTTACATGTCGATCACATGGTATTCATGCTTCAGTGTGTCGATCATCAGCAGTTTGTTCTGCAACACACCTTCCCTCCCCAGGAGGATCTTAACTGCTTCAGCTACCTGCAAAGATGCTGCCAGGGCAGGAGTGAAGGAGGGGTTGCCCAGGTATGTTTCCGACCCTTTTTCCCTTTCACTGTCGAGGTAAAGCTTTTCCAGCAGGCGGTCTCCCGGCAGGATGCTGCCGATATGGGCATACCAGCCTGCAATGGCCCCGAATACCACCGGGATCTGAAGTTCAGCGGCTATGCCCTCGATCATCAGGCGGGTGGGGATGTTGTCGAGGGCATCGATGATCAGATCGTGACCCCGCAGCAGTTCTTCGGCGTTGTGCTCTTCCAGCCGCGTCTGCTTTGACACAACCTTTACATCAGGATTGATCAGCCTTACCCTTTTCCCGGCTTCTTTGGCCTTGGGTTGCCCCATGTTTTCAGGCGTGGAAAGCAACTGCCGGTTGAGGTTGGAAGGTTCGAACACATCTCCGTCAATAAGTGTTAAGCGCCCGATTCCCAGCCGGGCAAGCATTTCAATAATATTGCCTCCGAGACCACCGCATCCTATCACCGCGATGTTAAAACTCCTGAGCTTCCGGTTTTCTTCCGCGCTGAGCATTTTTTCATTGCGGATATACCGTTCCGACAAATCTGTCATATCTGTGCCTCCTGATTTTAAACATACGAAGTTACAAAAATCCCACAGAACTATTTGTGTTCGGCGATTGCCGGCACCTTACAGGGGGTTGTCCGCTGTTACTTCCAGGATATCTTCTGTTTCTTCAAAGATGGCTAACGTCAAAGATGGCAAACGTCTGCTCATCAAAAAATATTCGATAGCTTTGTACACCCCGGGGTCAGACAGGGTACACCCCGGGGTCGGACAGGGCAACAGGCTATTTATTAAATATTCCCGATTATGCTGAAAAACTGGAAGACTGGTCTGGTTTTTTTATTCCTCAGCGGGCTGATTCTTCTGTTTATTGTGGCCCCCCTTGCCGGAATGTTTCTGCAAACATCCGGGTCGCAGTACATGGAAACACTCGGTGATACCCAGGTGAGGGAAAGTATCCGGCTTACTTTGCTGGCATCACTGGCTGGAGTGGTTATATTCGGGATCGCGGCCATCCCCCTTTCTTATGTACTGGCGCGCAGGTCATTTCCCGGAAAAGGTCTGATCAACGGCCTGATCGACCTTCCCGTGGTCATTCCTCATTCTGCTGCCGGAATTGCCATTCTGGGGGTGGTGAGCCGCGGAAGCCTGATCGGACAGGCAGGTGAGGCTGCCGGGATTCAGTTTGTGGGCGGAGCAGCCGGTATCGTCGTGGCCATGGCTTTTGTAAGTATCCCGTTTTTGATCAATGCCGCACGTGATGGTTTTGAGGCGGTTCCGGAGAAGCTCGAGAAAGCAGCCCTTAACCTGGGCGCCTCTCCCTGGCGGGTGTTCTTTACCATTTCGCTGCCACTGGCCAAACGCCAGATCCTTACCGGACTTACCATGATGTGGGCCAGGGGGCTGAGTGAATTCGGTGCCGTTGTGATCATTGCCTATCACCCGATGGTAACGCCGGTTCTGATCTGGGAGCGGTTTGCCTCATTCGGATTGTCTTACGCCAGGCCTGTGGCGGCTGTTTTTGTCCTTTTATGTCTGGTTATTTTTACTGTGATGCGATTGTTGGCAGGAACTTCCCGAAACGGGGTGAAGCAAAGATAAAGTCAGGTCAGTTGACAGATCAGGGAAAATACATGAAAATTTCGCTTGATGCTTGAATTGAAAAACATAAGTGTGCGCCTTGATTCTTTCGTGCTGGAAGATGTGAGCCTGGAGCTGGGCACAAACGATTACCTGGCATTGCTGGGGGTGTCGGGTGCCGGAAAAACGGTATTGCTGGAGGTGCTGGCAGGTTTGCTGAAGCCTGAAAAGGGAGAGATTCTTTTGAACGGGAAGAACATAACCGGCAGGAAAATCCAGGACAGGCGGATAGGACTTGTATATCAGGATTTGTCGCTTTTCCCCCACCTTCGGGTGGATGCCAATATTGCCTATCCGTTGCGCAATCAAAAGATGTCAAAGGAAGAAAGGAATGAAAAGGTCAGGGAGCTTGCCCGGGAGGCAGGGGTGGAACACCTGCTGGATCGGTATCCCGGAACCTTGTCGGGAGGTGAGGGGCAGCGGGTTGCACTTGCCAGAACCCTGGCTTCTGATCCTGATGTGCTGCTGCTTGACGAGCCTTTGTCCAACCTGGATGTAAAATTGAAGACCGGGCTTCGTGCCCTTTTGCGACGCATTCATGCGCAGGGGAAAACGGTAATCCATGTTACACACGATTATATGGAGGCTGCCACACTGGCCAACAAGGTGGCAGTGATTGAGCATGGCAGGCTGGTTCAGACCGGTACGCCGGAAGAGGTTTTCCGGCATCCTGAAACGGAATTTGTGGCCAGGTTCAGTGGGGTGAAGAACCTGTTCCGTTGCCGGGTGGAGCAAGGCAATGAGGCGGCAGGGATGCGGCATGCCATTGTCGGCGGAGAATTATCCATCGGGTTTCTTGGAGATAACACGGAATCTGAGGGCCATGTCATGATACCCCAGGAAGACATCATCATTTCTGAATCACCCCTTGAAACTTCCGCTGTGAACGGCTTTCAGGGGCATATCCGGAAGGTGTATCTGTCCGGATCCGGTATGGAGGTTGTGGTGGAGGCTGGTGTGGAGTTTGTTGTTTCGGTGAGCAGGCAGTCTGTTGAAAAAATGGATCTGCAACCGGGAAAGCAGGTCTGGATCACCTTTAAAGCCTCGGCGGTGCGGTATATTGTTTGATGCCGTTCACCCGCTCCGGTCTGACGGCCCCGGATATCTGCATTTACGCTGCAAAGATTCATTTACTGAATTGTCACAAAAATGAATCAGGCTTTTAAAAGGATCGTCCTATATTTGCAGTCTGGCAGACAATTCTTATAATCCTCCAGGCGATTATATGGTCTGATATTTTGTGGTCTGCCAGGGCGTGGGTAAACTTTTGGTTCCCGGCACTGTTATATAAATAATTGGTTTTGTTGCGCTTTGTATTCACCATCTAAAACTTTTTTGTAATGAAAAAGACCAGGCTTCTGTCTTATATTCTTTTATTGATCTCATCCGGCTTTCTGATTTCTTGCCAGGCCGATTTACAGGAAGATTCCCTGCCCAACCCCAAAAACATCATTTTGTTTGTGGGTGACGGAATGGGTTACAATCATGTACTGGCCACCAATTACTACCAGTATGGGGAAGCCAATGCCCAGGTATACGAACAGGATGAGTGGTTGCATCTGGCTCAGGCCACTTACATGGCTGCCAACATCCGAAACGGTGATACAATTTTTATGAACGGTTACGCCCCACGCACCGCCTGGGAAGTTGATGCTTATCTTTCTTCGGATTACACCGACAGCGGGGCTGCAGCCAC
>PWIY01000253.1 GCA_003560215.1 Bacteroidales bacterium
CGGCCATATCGACTACCTCAACGGCGACTATGACTCAGCCATGCGGGCGTTCCGGTCACTGGAAGATGACCGGCAATACGGTGAGGTGGTGCCCTTTTATATCGTACACATTTTTTACATGCAGGAGAGGTACGATACCCTTCTTGAATACGCCCCCCCGCTGCTTGAAGAAGCACCTCCCCGGCAGGTACCGGAAATATCCAGGCTGATCGGAAGTGCCTATTTCCACCGTTCAGACTATACGGACGCCATTCCTTACCTGGAAACCTTTATGGAAGCATCCCGAGCGGAAAGCAGCAAGGAAGACCACTACCACCTTGGGTTTTCTTATTTTGTGTCAGGGCGCTTTGAAGAAGCCATCCCGCATCTTGAACAGGCCACTGGTGAGGAGACTCCCCTGGCACAAAATGCTTACTACCATCTTGCCTCATGCTACATAGAAACCGACCAGAAACGATACGCAAGAAATGCATTTACCCGGGCCCATGAGCTTGGGTTCCATGAAGACATTGCCCGTGAAGCACTCTTTCATTATGCATTGCTTTCATTTGAAATGTCTTACGACCCATACAATGAAGCCATTCTGGCGTTTCAGAAATATATCAGGGAGTACCCGGAGTCTCCGAGGACTGAGGAAGCTTACGGCTATCTGGTAGATCTGTACCTGACCACCAGCAATTACCGCGACGCCCTCAGTTCATTGGAAAACACCTCACTTGATACACCCAGACTCAGGGAAGCCTACCAGCGTGTTACCTATTACCGGGGCGTGGAGCTGTTCAACAACGGAGACTTCCGGAATGCCATCGATCTGTTCGCCCGCACTCAGCGTTTTACTGAAAACCGCCGTCTGACCGCAGCCAGCCTTTACTGGAAGGGAGAAGCCTATTTCAGGATTGAGGAATACGAAGAAAGCATCCGGGCCCATGAAGAATTTCTTGTTACACCCGGTGCCTTCTCACTGGATTACTTCAACCGTGCTCATTACAATATCGGTTATGCGCATTTCAAACTGGGCAGGTACAATCGGGCCATCACCCCATTCAGGAATTACATCAGTGAAACCAATGACGATGACCGGATGGTCAATGACGCCACCCTGAGGGCCGCCGATGCCTATTTCATGAGCAAGCAGTACCAGCCGGCGCTGACCTGGTACCAGAGGGCCATCAGTATGGACGTGGTCGATACGGATTATGCCGTTTTTCAGAAAGGACTGGTGGAAGGCATCCTGGGTAATTTTGAGGAAAAGATCCGGACCATGGAGCAATTGCTCAGCGATCACCCCCGGTCCTCTTATGTGGATGACGGGAAATATGAAATTGCCAACACATGGTTGTTGCTGAGCAACAGCGGCAGGGCAAAAGATTATTTTTCCAGGGTGATCAGCGAACACCCAAACAGTGCCTGGGTGCAAAGCTCGATGCTGAAGACAGGCCTCATTCATTACAACAACAACGAAGACGAAGAAGCCCTGGATATGTTCCGTCAGGTCATTGAAAAATTTCAGGGGACACCCCAGGCCCGGGAAGCCCTGATGGCCATGCGGAATATTTATGTGGAGCTGGACCGGGTGGATGAATTCGTGCGGTTTTCTGAAAGCCGGGGAATGGCTGACATCAGTGCTGCACAACAGGATTCGCTGACCTACCAGGCTGCAGAAAACCGCTATATGCAGGGAGACTGCAACGAAGCGATCCAGAGCTTTTCCAATTACCTGGACCGTTTCCCGGAAGGGATCTTTGCCACCCATGCAAATTTTTACCGATCGGAATGCTATTACCGCAGCAATCAGCAACAGCGGGCACTGGCAGGCTACAAATTCGTGATTGAGCAACCGGGCACCCAGTTCCGTGAAAACGCTTTGCTGAGAGCATCTTCCATCGAGTACAATGCCAATCACTATGAGGCCGCCCTATCATATTATACAGAATTGGAAGAAGTGGCGCAAAACCAGAACAACCTGTTGATTGCAAGAAAGGGAATCATGCGTAGCCTGTACAGGCTTGAGCAGTTTGCGGACGCCAAAGAAGCAGCACTCCGGGTAATCGATTCAGACCGGGCCGACCAGGATGCAGAACAGGAGGCTTACCTGGTACGGGGCATGTCGGCCATGGAAACCGGAAACAATGCCGTGGCGGTTACCGCACTGGAAAGGGTCAAGGACATTACCACCAACAGGCGCGCTGCAGAAGCCATGTATTATCTGGCACTGATGACTTTCAGGCAGGGGGATTACGAAGAGGCCGAAGAGCAGATTTTTGAATACAGCAGCAGGATGTCGGCTTATGATGACTGGCTGGCCAAAATATTCATTCTTTTGGCAGACGTTTATATTGAAACAGAAAACACCTTCCAGGCCAGGGCAACACTGGAAAGCCTGATTGAAAACTACGACGGGCGGGAAGTCCTTGAAGAAGCGCGCAGCAGGCTGGAATTTGTCCGGCAACTGGAACAGGAAACCGGTGAACCCGGGTCTGATAATTCCGATAACTGATCCTGATTTTTAACAGAGCTGTATTCATTGAAAGATAACCACACAAGATATGACTGACAATAATTTGTTAAAAGCCGCCGGCATATGGATGTTCACACTCATCCTTGGAACAACCGCCCTCTACGGGCAGCAAATCAGGGATATTGATGAAATACAGGTGGTGGCTCCATACGAGCCGAGCATTTCTGACGCCTTCAAAATCAACATCAACCCGGTCATTCAGGATACAATGACCGTGGCCATGGACTTTGATTACAGGCTGCGGCCCCTGAAGCTGATTACCCGTTTGCAGCCGGGGCCACTGACCCCTGCACGTATGCGTGCGGAGCCTCCCCGCCAGCTGAGTCGCGGGCTGGTGAAAGGGGGATACGGGAGCTACAACACGCCCTATTTTGAAGGCTTTTACAATTCCCTGCAATCCGACAGGTATGCGCTTGGGATGCGCCTCAGGCACCGTTCCTCCGGTGAGGACATTGACGATCATCCGCACAGCACCTACAGCCAAAGCAAGGCCAACGTCAACGGCACCCTGTTTTTTGACCGGACTGCGCTCGACGCTGATGTATTGTTCAACAGGCACATGGTGCATTATTACGGCTTCCCCTCAAACTTCACCGACACGCTGCTTCCCCCCGACTCCCTCCTGCCCGGAGCAAGCGATCTCCGCCAGCAATATGATTTTCTTTCCTCGGCACTCGGATTCGGTACACACCATACCGACTCTTCACGCCTTGGATACAGGATAGAGGCCGGCCATCACCTGCTGAGCGACAGGTATGACGGCACAGAACACCATGTCAGCCTGAACGGAAGTATTGGCCGGGAAATCGGAGCCGACCCATTTGGCGTTGCTCGCAAACAATACCTGGCAATGGATGCATCAGCGGGGTACTATCACAACACAGATCCTGCAGACACCACCTCTTCAGCTCTTTACGCCCTGAAACCAGTCCTCCACTCCTACCTGAACAACCTGGATTTTCATGTTGGCGTCAACGTGAATGTAGAAGGTGATGACGGAAATTACCAGCTGAGGGCTTATCCGCTGGCAGGATTGGAGGTGAATATCCTGCGCAACAACCTGGTAGCTTACATGCAGCTTTCAGGTGGCCTGGAAAGAAATTCCTGGCGGACACTTTCCGATGCAAACCCCTTTGTGGAGTCCGCTCCCGCGATGCAGTTCAGCAATACGAGGCATGCCATCGGCGGAGGGCTTAAAGGGGCTTTCGGAGACAGGCTTTCTTATAACTTTTCGGTGACCGACAGCAGGATCGACAACCATGCCATGTTCGGACGTCAATACTTCATTCCGGCTGATGAAGATGATTATCCTTTGGCCAACCAGCAGTTCGCAGTACTGTATGATGACATCCGGAAACTTCAGGTCAGCGGCGAATTGTTTACCCGTTTCGGACAACAGTTCTCACTCAGGCTCCGGGGCGATTATTTCGACATCAGCACGGATGATTTGCCCTTTGTTCCTCACCAACCCGACAAGCAACTGACCCTTGATCTGGAATACAACTTCAGGAATAAAGTGATTGTGACTGCCGGGCTGACTGCCAGGGATGAAACCTGGGGGCTGACCCGCCATTATCCGGATTTTTCCTCTTCTGCCTTGCCTCCTGACGATGCTTCCTATACCCAGCATACCCATAAGTTGCAGGATTACTTCATTGATGCGAGCATGGGTATCGAGTACCGCTACACCAGGAACCTTTCCGTGTTCCTGAACCTGTACAATGTGCAGAACGAATCTTACGAAAAATGGATGGATTATCCCACCCAGGGTTTCAGCCTGCTGGGAGGGGTTTCATACTCCTTCTAGTTAATTGTATTTCAGCTGTTTGCAATCTGAAAAAACACGCATTTTTTATGTGAAAAATCCATAAAAAAACGTACCTTTGCCTGTTCCCAAAAAGGCAAATTATATGAAGGCACCCTCTAAGCCAATAGAAGTTGAAAAGTTAGGTTACGATGCCGAGAGCATCCAG
>PWIY01000069.1 GCA_003560215.1 Bacteroidales bacterium
ACAGGTAAAACCGTAGCCCTTTCCGGTTTTGGTAACGTTACCTGGGGCGCAGCAACCAAAGCCACTGAGCTTGGTGCCAAAGTTGTGACCATCAGCGGTCCCGACGGTTATGTATATGATCCCGACGGCATTTCAGGTGACAAGATTGACTACCTGCTCGAGCTTCGTGCTTCCAATCAGGATATTGTCAAGCCTTACACCTATGAATTCCCCAACGCCCAGTTCTTCGAAGGCAAGCGTCCATGGGAGCAAAAGGTGGACATTGCCATGCCTTGTGCCATTCAGAATGAACTAAACGAAGAGGATGCAAAGAACCTGGTAAACAACGGCGTAATGGCCATCTCAGAAGGTGCCAATATGCCCTGTACAGCAGAAGCTGTAGAGATTATCCAGGAGGCCAAGGTCCTCTATGGCCCGGGTAAAGCCGCCAATGCCGGTGGTGTAGCCACCTCCGGTCTGGAGCAGACCCAGAACGCCATGAAACTGAACTGGCCGGCCGAAGAAGTAGCAGAAAAGCTGCATCAGATCATGAAGAACATTCATGCGGCATGCAAGAAATATGGTCAGGAAGAAGATGGCTATATCAACTACGTAAAAGGCGCAAACGTGGCCGGTTTCATTAAGGTGGCCGATGCCATGATCGATCAGGGCGTGATCTGATCATGTCCCGATAAATAAGTAGTATATATTACGCCTAAACCCAAATAAGCCAAAAAGCCGGACGGTTCTGCCGTTCGGCATTTTTGATTTGCAAAAACCAGGCTTTGTTGGTGTTTTATCCTACCTTGCATGCAGTGATCCCGGAAGCACCCTGCCCTTTCACGACCTCTAAATCTGCGGCGGGATATTTTTACCTTTGTGGAGTCGATACAGAACCGCTTATGAACACCGAAAAAGAACTGGCTTCAAGGTTCATCAACAGCACTGGCTGCCATGTGTTCCTGACCGGGAAGGCAGGTACCGGAAAAACCACCTTTCTGAGGGAACTGGTAAGCAACACCCACAAAAATACAATCGTGGCCGCTCCCACAGGCATTGCGGCCATCAACGCCGGAGGAGTTACCCTTCATTCCCTTCTGCAGCTTCCCTTCGGTGCCTTTTTCCCCTCAGAGGGCCTGCCGACAAGCTTTTTGATCAACACCGAGATCTTCACTCCGAAAAGCCTTCTGCGGAAAAGCAGGTTTTTTGAAGCGAAAAGAAAGTTGTTGCGTGAGATGGAACTGTTGATCATAGACGAGGTGAGCATGCTGAGGGCCGATACCCTTGATGCCATCGATACCATTCTGCGCCATATAAGAACAAAACCCCAAAAGCCGTTTGGCGGTGTGCAGTTGCTGTTCATCGGAGATTTGCTTCAGCTGCCTCCGGTGGTAAAAAGACAGGAATGGGAAATACTGAAGTCCCAATATCCCAGCCTCCACTTTTTTCATGCCAGGGCCCTTGAACATAACCCTCCTGTTTACATTGAATTTGAACACATATACCGGCAGCATGACCCGGTTTTCATCAACCTGCTGGCAAGACTCAGAGAAAACCAAATGAACATGGAGGATGCAGCATTGCTCAACCGTTATGTGCAACCCGGCTTTGACCCGCTGAAGGAGCCGGGACACATATTTCTTACCACACACAACCGCAAGGCGGATCTGATCAATCAAAAGGCACTTGAACAGCTTCGGGGCAGGCCAATGTGCTTTGATGCTGAAATCACCGGTGACTTCAGTGAAGCTCTTTTCCCGGCAGAGCAATCCCTGCAGCTGAAGAAAGGAGCCCAGGTAATGTTCATAAAAAATGACCACACGGGTGAACAGCGATACTTCAACGGCAAAATTGGGAAAATCGAAGAACTAAGCAAGGAAACCATCATCGTTGGATTCCCGGATGGTTCTCCTTCAGCCGAGGTGGAACGTTACACCTGGGAGAACAAAAAATACACCCTCAACAAAATAAACAATGAGATTGAGGAAAAGGTGGCGGGAACCTTTTCACATTACCCCATAAAACTGGCCTGGGCCGTTACAGTTCACAAAAGTCAGGGACTTACCTTCGATAAAGCTGTGATTGATGTTTCAGGAGCATTTGCCCCGGGACAGATTTACGTGGCATTGTCGAGACTCAGAGGACTCGACGGGCTCGTCCTTAGTGAGCCGGTTCCCGAAAAATCATTTTCCCCGGATGACCATGTCAGATTCTTCTCAGCAGGCAAAAGCCCGGTTTCGGAATTAAGAAATAAGCTTCATACGGAATCCCGGCGTTTCATTGAACAGCAGTTGGAAGATTCATTCAATTTTGATTCGTTGCACGACAGCCTGCGTGCTCACCTGAGGAGTTATGACAAAAAAGAAGGCCGTTCGGCAAAGCAAAGCTTCAGGCCCTGGGCTGAGGAGTTGATCCAGCAATTTATGCCGGTAAAGGAGGTGGCTGACCGCTTCTCCAAACAAATAAAGCGTGATATCAGCCGGCATGAAATGCCTTATATCAAAAACAGGGTCAGTAAGGCAACCGGGTACTTCACACCATTGCTCACGAGATTCTCAGAAAAGGCCTTTGACCATATCGGCCACCTTTGTGAGCTGGCCGGCACAAAGGGGTATATCCGTGAGTTGCGGGAACTGGAAGCCGATTTTTTTTCACAATTACATAAACTGCACAAAACAGAAGCCCTGATCACGGCAATGCTTGAAAATACGGAACCGACCAGGGATCTTACCATGAGCAGTGAATTGAGCAGCAGGCGCGAAGGCATGCTCGGAGACCTCAGCAAACGGACACTATCCGGGAAGAAAAGAAAAAGTCACCGATCATCTGAAGGAAAAACTGAAAAAACACCCTCAGCGGAAGTCAGCCTCCGGCTCTTCCTCGAAGGAAAGAGCATTGAGGAAATCATTGAAGTACGATCACTTACCTACAGTACCATTCAGTCACATATGGTCAGTTGCATCCGGAAAGGACTCATTGATGCCGAACGCTTTGTTGAAAAAGAAAAAATGGATCAGATCATGAAGGCTTCCCGGGCAACAGGAAGCCGGAAGGCAGGTGACATCATGGCCGTTCTCGGAGATGAATTCTCCTTTGCAGAAGTGAGAATGGTCATGGCAGGCAAATACAATTCAACCGAAACCTCTTAAAATTTTTTCTGACATTTACAAGTTTTTAAGCCAAAAAAATATATGTTTTTTCTTTTGGCTGACCGGTGATTTTTTATGTATTATTGCTTCGAAAAACGACAATCTACGGAATATATGCGCATTCAACGAATTCATCCCCCCGCCAGACAGCATGATACAATGCAGGAATCGGTTGACCTGACCCTGCTGGACGACCTGCTGGAAAAATATAAAAATGAGAAAGGGAACCTGATCCCGCTGCTGCAGGGTGCACAGGATATTTATGGCTACCTGCCCAAAGCAGCTTTTGAACAAATTCACAGGGTAACGGGTCTGGAATTGAATGAAATGTACGGTGTCGCTACATTCTACGCCCAGTTCAGGCTGGAGCCTGCCGGGAAGCATATTGTAAAAATGTGTCACGGCACCGCATGCCACGTCCAGAATGTAACAGCCATTACCGATGAAATTCTTGATACTTTGGGGATAAAAGACGGTGAGACCACCAGCGACGGGATCTTAACGGTAGAAACCGTTGCCTGCCTTGGCTGTTGCTCCCTGGCTCCGGTAATGATGATCGGTGATGAAACTTACGGGAAACTTACGCCCAAAGAAGCCGTCCGCATCATCAGGGAAATACGCAGAAACGAAAACGGATAAACACCAAAACTATATTGACAATGGGAAATACAAAGGTGATTGTGGGGTTGGGAAGCTGCGGAATTGCCGCAGGTGCCAACAAAACCTACAATGAGTTTCAGCGCATCCTGAAGGCTGACAAACTGGACTTCGAACTGAAAAAAACCAGCTGCATCGGCATGTGCTACAGGGAACCTTTGGTGGAGATCATCGACGACGGTGGCAGCTACCTGTACGGAGAGGTTAACCAGGAAAGGGTTGAAGACATCATCGACAAGCACATCAAAAAACTATCTCCCATTCCTGAATACATCGTACAGTCCGATAAGTTCCCCTCAACAGATCAGGCTTTTTTCGACGGACAGGTAAAGATCAGCCTGCGTAATTGCGGGCACATCGACCCGGAATCAATTGAAGAATACGAAGAAAGAGACGGATACGAAGCCATCCGCAAAATCGCCCGGGAAAAGATCGATCCGGATTCAGTTATCCGGCAGGTACTTGACTCCGGAATCCGCGGAAGGGGTGGCGGTGGATTTCCCACCGGGATGAAATGGAAGTTCGCACGCAACAATCAGTCTGACAAAAAATATGTGATCTGCAATGCCGACGAGGGCGACCCGGGGGCCTTCATGGACCGAAGCATCCTCGAGGGCAACCCCCACGCGCTGGTCGAGGGGATGGCCATCGGCGCCTGGGCCGTCTCCGGCGACACC
>PWIY01000208.1 GCA_003560215.1 Bacteroidales bacterium
CCTCAGGAATAACCCTCTATTTCAGGAAAAAAGGCAAATTCGACTGGGACATCTACAAAAATACCCAGATCCACAACCGCCTTTTTGGTGAAAGTTATGTAACCAACTACCCGGACGGCTTCCTGCCGCCACGGCTCAAACAGGACCCCAGCCAGGGCACCTCACCTGTGCAGAAAAGGGAGTAAGGCGGGAGGCACAATTCCCCCATGTGACGAATTCCTTATCCCCTGGCTTTTGGGGTTGGTGTTTGTTTGCTAAATTCGTAAAACAATATTTCCCGGTACCATTGGCGATTAAGACGTAACTGATAAGTTGCATAACACGCAACCCCTGATATCCTGACAAAATGAAGCTTCTTTTGGTGTTTCTCTTTGCATTACCGGTGCTCACAAACCCGGTCCACGCCCAACTTATCCGCATCGAACCGGAAGAAGCCACCACAGATTCATACGTAACAGTCATCTACGATGCGAGTTTGGGCAACGCAGAACTGGAGGATTATGATGATGAGGTTTACGCCTATACCGGCGTGATCACCACCGACAGCCACGACAACACCGACTGGAAGCATGTGAAGAATAATTGGGGAGAAGTCAACCCCAACACCCTGATGACCCCACTGGGCGACAACCTTTATGAAATATCTTTTCCGGTAAAGGAGTTTTATGGGATCGGTGAAGATGAAACCGTGCTGAAGCTGGCCTTTTTGTTTCATAACAGAGACTATTCCCTGGTGGGCCGGACAGCCGATGGCGGCGATATCTTTGTGGAGATCAACCTGCAAACGCCCGGGGCATATGTATCTCATCAGCTTATCGGCGAAAAACTGGAGATTGCCGCTGAGAACGGAGTGCTCGAACTCGAATATTTCACCCAATCAACCGTCAGGGCAGAATTTATCCCGGACGAGACCGGTATTTCAGACACCAGTTTTACCGTAATTGCCAAGCCTGAAATGATCACCCCCACCCTAGCCGATCAGGATGAAGCGCTGGTTTTTTCCTCTGCTGCCATGGATGTATGGATACAAAAAGACCCGCTCCGCTTACATTTTATTTCAGGCAGGGATACTGTTTTAAAGGGTGCAGCCGGATTTTCCTCCCGGCCTGCGGGAGGGTCTGTTAGCCTCAGCATCGGTGAATCAGCCGCTTTTTACGGGGGAGGGTCCCGGGCAATCCCCGTAAACCGTAAGGAACAGGACCTGCGAATTTTTAATGAGGCCCATTATGGTTATGGGGATGACACCCCCACCCTCAATATAAGCATTCCCTTTGTGGTTTCCGATGAGGGATACGGACTGTTTTTTGACAACCGTTACCCGGCGAACCTTGATCTGGGCGCCGGTCAGGCAGGCAGGCTTCATTACCGGACGGAAGGTGGCAGGTTACGCTACTATGTGATAACCGGCGATGGCTTTGACCAAATCATGTATGAATACACCGGGTTGACAGGCCGGCAAAAATTGCCCCCACTCTGGTCACTCGGATACATTCAGTCAAAATACGGTTACGAGAACGAGGAAGAGGCCCGTGAGATTGTCAGCCGGATCCGCGGGGCGGATTTTCCGCTGGATGCACTGGTTCTTGATCTCTACTGGTTCGGAAAAGAAAGCGACATGGGCAACCTTGACTGGGCTTATGATCAATGGCCTGACCCGGAAGGCATGATGAGTGATTTCAGGGATGAAGGGATCCAGACCATCCTGATCACCGAACCCTATTTTACCCTTGAATCCGATAATTATCAGTTTTTAGCCGATAACGGATATTTTGGGAAAGACCCCGATGGTGATCCATATATTCTGTGGGGATTCTGGGCAGGTGATGCATCCCTTATCGACCTGACCCAAAGCAGCGCCCGTGACTGGATGTGGAATTTTTACCAGGCACGCAGCGAAGAGGGTGTCGGTGGCTGGTGGAGCGACCTGGGAGAACCGGAAGCACATCCGGGCGACATGATCCATGCTTTCGGGGAAGCCAGATCGGTTCACAACATCTATTCACTGATCTGGGCCCGGATGATTGATCAGAATTATGAAACCCACTACCCCCGGGAGCGGCTGTTTAACCTTATCCGGTCGGGTTATGCAGGCATGCAACGCCATTCCACTTTCCCCTGGTCAGGAGATGTTCAACGCAGTTTTGGCGGACTTCGGGCACAAATTCCTCTGATGCTGGGGGCCGGCATAACAGGCCTGGGTTACATGCACTCCGATGTCGGTGGATTTGTCGGCAACCCCGGCGACGGAGAACTGTTCACACGCTGGGTGCAGTTTGGTGTGTTTGCTCCGGTATTGAGAATGCACGGAATAGGCACAACAGCCCCCGTGGAGTTCCCGGAGCCCTATAAAAGCATCATGCGCAACTATATCAACCTGCGTTACGAACTTCTGCCCTACAATTATACCCTTGCCTTTGAGAACAGCCTGAGGGGCACCCCCCTTGCCCGCCAGCTCAACTACCATGAAGCTGGCAACGCCATACTGGATAACATCAACGATTCGTATTTCTGGGGAAGGGATTTCCTGGTGGCCCCGGTTCTGGAAAGAGGCATCAGTGAACGGCCGGTGATTTTTCCGGATGGGAAATGGCTGCACTACCAGAAACTAACCGAATATGAAGGCAACCAGACCTACACCGTGCAGGTTGACCCGGACCACATCCCGGTTTTTGTGCGGGCAGGCAGCTTCATTCCAACAGCCGGGGTGGTAAAATCTACTGCCCGCTATGAATCAGACAGCCTGAAGATCCAGTATTTCCCTGATCCCGACGTGCCCGAAACATCCGGATATATGTTTGATGATGACAAACAAACAACCGGCACACTGGCATCAAATGCTTATGAACTGCTTCATTTCGAAGGGATTTATGGGGCTGACCATACCGACATCCACCTCTCTTTATCCGGCGAAGGATACCCTGGCGCACCAGAAACCCGCAACATGTTGTTTGAGATATTCCGGATCAGCACAAGCCCATTGAAGGTAACCGTGGATAATGTCGAAATACCCGAAGTAACCGGCCATGAGGCATTTGCCACGGAAAACCCCGCATATTATTTTGATGAAGACTTAAATATACTTTTTGTGAACACTTCCTGGAACGGTGCTGATCAGCATATTCGCATTACAGAAGGCATTGTGAACCATGTGCTCACCCCTGACGGCCGGCATGAAGGATTTTACCTCCATGATCCCTGGCCAAATCCCTTCACCACTGAGTTATCTGTACAGGCAGATATAGAAAACCCGGGCACTTACCACTACATCCTTCAACATGTATCAGGAGCCACAATCCGGCACATTACACGGAAGTACCATACGCCGGGCAGAAAAACCCTGCAGTGGCAGTTTGGCCACGACCTGGCACCCGGGGTATATATCCTGGAAATGCAAGGCCGGGACGGGAGGCAGGTAAGGAAGGTAATACGGCGGTAAAAGAACGGCCGCTTCCGGTCGCTGTTCAAATACCTGTCAAACATCCTTTGATCGCAGGTAAACTCCTGCATCCGGTTGATTTACTTCATCCTACATTGTTCTTTCTCAGTGGCATCGAACGGAATTATGAGAACTACAAATATAAGACTCAGGCCGCTGCCGAATACAGGCGGGTTTCGTTTTGAGGATAGCCAGCGTCAGCGTTTAAATATTGAGGGTGAACCGGGTATAAAAATCAAAGATCTGCCTTGTCTGATGCGCGTCTTCCGGCCTGTGGATTTCATCCCTGAGACGAAACCGGAATTCATAATGTATCCATGATGCGATCGTATACCGGTACCGCATTTCAGCCATGGTCACATTGGGAGCATAACTTGCAGAAATCAGCCAGTGTGGATCTGTCTGACCATAAAGAACTCCCACCCTGTGACGCTCCGATATATTGTTGATATAAGCAGCAAACTGCCAGGCAAACGCCGAACTGCCGAACATCAGCCTGTCGTCATTTATCTGCAGTCCACTCTCAGAAGGTCTGGGAGCCACAGGGATAAAACCCAGTTCCCCCCCAGCAGGTATTCCTCTCCGGCAAGGCTGATAGCCAGACGGTGCATCCACCGGGTAGAAAGCGCCACGTGATTTCTCAGTTTGTCATCTCTGTAAAAGTTTTGTGGGGTCACTGAAACACTGAATTCACGCTATGCCCACCGGTCTTGTGTATTGCGGTGCTGAATATTGGCAAAACCACTGAACCTCTCCGCCCCGGACGCATCAAAACGCAAAGGAAAACGACCCGCATGGGAACTACCCTTACGGCTGTTGTGGCTGCCAATTAAATGCAACCGCCAGTTATCGGTTGCAGCCCACTCCATCCATACGCCATCGGTATGAGAGATTGAAAGATTGGATCCATAGTACCGGTGAACACCCTTGGGAATCAGGCCAACCAGCGGGAAGCGCCCCTGAAACCGCCCCACAGTGAGTCTGAGCCGTGGGGAAACCTGCCAGCTGAGCATCA
>PWIY01000354.1 GCA_003560215.1 Bacteroidales bacterium
AGTTTTTCCTTGTTCTCCTTCAGGAAGGAACCCAGGCTTGGTGAGCCGATCTCCTCTTCCCCTTCAATCATGAATTTAACATTGCAGGGCAGCTGGTTGGTTTCCACCAGGTATTCGAATGCCGCAAAATGCATGAACATCTGCCCTTTGTCGTCGTCTGCCCCGCGGGCAAAAATCTTTCCTTCTCTTACTTCCGGCTCAAATGGTTTGCTTTTCCAGAGCTCCAGGGGCTCAACCGGCTGCACATCATAATGACCGTAAATGATCACGGTCGGCAGCTTCGGATCAATGATCTTTTCACCATATACCACAGGGTGGCCTTCGGTATCACAAACTTCCGCCTTGTCTGCACCTTTTTTCAGCAGGCTTTCCTTTACCTAGTTGGCGGCCGTGTACATATCGTCTTTGTGGGCTTCTTTGGAACTGATTGAGGGAATCCGGATCAGCTCAAAAAGCTCTTCCAGAAAACGATCTTTGTTCTTCTCGATATAATCCTTCAGGTCTTTCATGCGATGAATCGTTTAAAAATTAGAATTATGATGGGATGCCGGATTGCCGGACGGCATAATCTCCGGCAACCGGAAAGGCAAATATATGAAAATATTTGAAGGTTGCCCGTTGCAGGTTGCCGCATCGGGGCAAGGCATCGCTGTGCAGGCTACCACCCCTGATCGAACCAGTCGTCGAGCTCCCTGCGTTCTTTTTTGGTGGGGCGACCCGTACGTTTGGGGCGGTAACCGGACTGGCTCTTGATGATCTCCAGCTTCTGATATTCTTCTTCCGGGGTAAGGTCTTCCATATACTCACCAACCAGTTTTGCTCCAACGCGATTGTGCAGGGGGGCGGCCACGCGCAGGGTGCGTTTTATGGGGCCGGTCTGTACAGTGATTACCATGTCATCCTGTATTTCGCGGGAGGGTTTTACCGGCTGATCATCAACCTTGACCTTCCCGGTCCGGCATGCCTGGGTGGCAAGACTACGGGTCTTGAAAATTCTGACGGCCCATAGCCACTTATCTATCCTTGGTGCATCAGATTGCGCCATAATGTACTACTTTTTTCTGCAGTAAATTCTTACGGGCACGCCGGAAAAATCCCAGTTTGCCCGCAGCTGGTTTTCCAGAAAGCGAATATAAGGTTCTTTAATGTACTGAGGCAGGTTGCAGAAAAAAACAAATGAGGGGTAATGGGTTGGCAACTGGGTCACATACTTGATTTTAATGTACTTCCCTTTGGTTGAGGGAGGCGGGTTTTTTTGGATCAGCGGCAGCATCACTTCATTGAGTTTGCTGGTGGGGATTTTCTTCTTTCTGTTGCTGTAAACATCAAGTGCGGTTTCAATGGCCTTGAAGACACGCTGTTTTTGTGGTACAGAGGTAAAGATAATAGGAATGTCTGTCAGCGGGGCGATTCGTTCCCGGATCTGCATGGTGAATTCTTTTGTGGTGTTGTGATCCTTGTCTTTGACCAGATCCCATTTGTTGACAAGGATGACAATTCCCTTATTATTGCGTGCCGCTACCCCGAAAAGATTGATGTCCTGCGACTCGAACGGGGAAGTGGCATCGATCATCAGCAGGCAAACGTCGGCGTATTCGATGGCACGAATGGAACGCATCACCGAATAGAATTCGATATTCTCATGGACTTTCCCTTTTTTGCGAACTCCTGCGGTGTCGACCAGGTAAAAATCAAAGCCATAACGCTGGTAACGGGAATAGATGGTGTCGCGTGTGGTACCGGGAATATCGGTCACAATATTCCTGTCTGTGCCCAGCAAGGCGTTGATGATGGAGGACTTGCCGACATTGGGGCGGCCGATCACCGCGATCCGGGGAATGTCTTCGTCTGTCTGTTCTTCCGGAGCATCCTGCAGGACTTTCACCACTTCGTCGAGCAGGTCACCGGTGCCGCTGCCATTGATGGCGGAAACGGGAAAAACCCTGTCAACACCCAGCTCATAAAAGTCGCCCGCCTGGGCGATCAGCTGGTTGTTGTCGGCCTTGTTGGGAACCAGGAAGTACTCTTTGCCGCTTCGCCTCAGAAGGTCGGCGACCTCCTTGTCCATTGGGGACACACCTTCCATGACATCCACAAGAAAAAGCACCACGTCGGCTTCTTCAAGGGCAATCTTAACCTGGCTGCGGATCTGTTCTTCAAACACATCGTCTGAACCGGCCACATAACCTCCGGTGTCAATCACGGAGAAGGTTTTGCCGTTCCAGTCAGATTTGCCGTAATGGCGGTCACGGGTTACCCCGGCTGTGGGGTCCACAATGGCCATCCGGTGACCTGTGAGGCGGTTGAACAGTGTTGATTTACCCACATTGGGCCGGCCTACTAATGCTACGATGTTGGACATGGGGATGTGTGCTTTATTGGGTAAGATCAATTGTTTTTTCGTGGAGTTTTTTCTGCGGGTCTGGCGGGGTAATTTTCTTCTGCGGTGTAGTTGTCTTATGGCCTGACGGGGCTTGTGCTTACTGGTATCCGAAACGTCGCAGCTGGCTTTCATTCTCACGCCAGTTTTTGCTGACTTTTACATGGAGTTCCAGAAAAACCTTTTTGCCCAGGAAGGATTCAATGTTTTTCCTGGCGTCGGTGCCCACTTTTTTCAGGGCCTGGCCTTTGTGCCCGATGATGATCCCTTTCTGGCTTTCACGCGCCACGTGGATTACACAGCGGATATGCACAATTTTTTCTTCCTCTTTGAAAGACTCTGTTTCCACTTCCACCGAATATGGAACCTCCTGTTTGTAGTTCAGCAGGATATGTTCCCTGACCATTTCTTCCACAAAAAAACGTACCGGCTTATCAGTCAGGTCGTCTTTGGGATAAAATGGAGGAGATTCCGGCAGCATCTCCAGGACTTTCGAAAAAACCTTGTCGAGGTTATATCCCTTCAGTGCCGAAACTGGCATCACCTGCCAATCCGGGTAAGCTTGCTGCCATCTGCTGCAGACGGCATCTGATTCTCCTTCTTTGGCAAGATCAACTTTATTGACAAGCAGCATCACCGGAACACCTGAATCTTTGATCCGTTTCAGAATATTTTCATTGTCAAAGTCATCATGAATGTCGGTGAGCACAATGAACAGATCTGCATCCTCCAGGGCCGTCCGGATAAACTGCATCATTTTTTCCTGCAGCTTGTAATGGGGCGAAAGAATTCCCGGGGTGTCTGAAAAGACCACCTGGTGGTTTTCGTCGTTTAAGATCCCCAGGATCCTGTGGCGGGTGGTTTGTGCCTTGGGTGTGATGATGGACAACCTTTCGCCAAGCAGGGCATTCATAAGGGTTGACTTCCCCACGTTGGGATTTCCGATGATGTTTACAAAACCTGCTTTATGCATTTGGTTGTTTTTCTTTGATTTGGAGTGCAAAGGTAGGTTTTTTGTAAAAAAAACGGGAAAGATTTTGGTAGTGCCAGGATGTTTTGTACTTTTGCACTTGAAAACACTGCGGGGTGGAGCAGAGGTAGCTCGTCGGGCTCATAACCCGAAGGTCGCAAGTTCGAATCTTGCCCCCGCTACTAAAATAGCCTGCTTATCAGCTGATAGGCAGGCTATTGTATTTTTTGCTTTCAGTCAATTTCTATACCCACTATTTTAAGGTTCTTTTTAATCCTTTCCTGTGACAAAATCTTTTATTTTTGTCCGGAATAATAAAATGAAACAGGTGGCCGGAGAGAAAGCCGGGAACAATTGGTTGTAAACAGCTGCTTGTGAACTGCTTGTCTTGGCCAGCTGGCCGGGAGGGATCTTCCGCCTTAAAAGAATAAATACAGCTATGTTAAAAACAGGTTTGCGCTTGAATGTCCTGTTGATTGCAATGGGACTGACGTTGTCCCTTGCGTCTTGTGGCGAATCCGATCCGCCCGCGGCCAGAGCTGCCGGTATTTTGATCGAGAGACATTTTGAATCACCCGTTTACAGGGGGCTTGTGGAGGTGCTGGATGTATCTGTCAAGGATATTCAGACATCTTCTTTTGATGCGACTGAATTCCACGATGTGGAATTGGAAGTGGACATCCGTGTGGGAAAGGGGTATATTATTTCCCGGATTTTTACCCATGGTGCGTTTGAAGTTGATGAACAATGGCCTGAAATTCGTCAGCAGCGACTGGAAGCTGCTTCTGACGAGGAGGCCAGGCAGGAGATCATTGACTTGTACGAAAGGGATACCTTTTCGGCCGGAAAGCACACCATCAGTGTATTCTACAGCATGGTGGAGGTGGACAGCGGGTGGACCAGTGTGGATTTTGTCCTGAATGCCCACCCGAGGTACGGTGATGAGGGTGACCTGTCTCATTAATGTGACAGGCAGTGGGTGAAATTACCCCGAATTCGTATCGAATGGAAAGCCAATTGAATTATTGTTATATTTGTAGCATGAAACGGCTTGGTGTACAGATAT
>PWIY01000265.1 GCA_003560215.1 Bacteroidales bacterium
GATGCAAACAGTTATAACTGGGTGTGGCTTGCCTTATCCGGACTTGTCGGCTTCGTAATTGGTGACCTGTTTCTTTTTAAAGCATTTACAGTGATCGGATCAAGGCTCTCACTTCTGATCATGACGCTTGTACCACCAATTGCGGCTTTTGTGGGGTGGTTGCTGATGGGCGAAACCCTGGAATGGATCCACATCGGAGGAATGGCACTTACCATGTCAGGGATTGCCCTGGTGATTTTTTATAAACACCGCAATAAAGGCGGGAATCAGAAGGACCTCTCCAGGGTTCCGGTCCAAGGGGTCTTTTTCGCTTTCATGGGGGCAGTGGGTCAAGCTACTGGGCTGGTCCTCAGTAAATTCGGGATGCAAGATTATGACCCTTTTTCTGCCACCCAGATCCGGGTAATGGCAGGTATCATCGGTTTTGCCATTGTCATACATGTATTCAAAAAATGGAACTCGGTGGGTTTGGCAATGAATAACAGGATGGCATTGTGGCTCATGTTGCTGGGAGCCACCTTCGGACCATTTCTGGGTGTCTCCTCCTCCCTGATAGCTGTTCAGAATACGGCTACCGGTATTGCTTCCACCATCATGGCCATTTCTCCAATTCTGATTCTTCCGGCCACTTTTATTTTTTTCCGGCATCCGGTAAGCTGGAAAGAGTTTATCGGGGCCGTGATCAGTGTAGCCGGGGTTACCCTTTTCTTCATCTAAGGTGCTGCGTGGTTTAAGGTGCTGCGTGATTTCAGGCACCCTGCTTTACACAAGGTTTTATTGGATATAAATTTGCATAAAAAAACAGAATCCATTAGGTTTGTTTTGCACTTCAGTCTGAATTAAAACCCAAACTATGGAAGAAGTTCAAACCTTTGCCATGGATGTAGATCAGGTGGCCGTGTGGTCCTTTATTGGCTACCTGTTACTGATCATCATGATCGGAATATATGCTGCACGCTTTTCCTCGCGCGGCATTGCCAATTTTTTTATTGGGGGAAGGAAAATGGGCATGCTGGTGGTTGCTCTATCAGCGGTGGTTAGCGGAAGGAGTGCATGGCTCCTGCTGGGTGTAACCGGCATGGCATTCGAAATGGGGTTTGCGGCCGTATGGGCTGTAACCGGATATACAGTGGTCGAATTCTTTCTCTTCTTCTTTTATGCGCCCCGAATCCGCTGCTTCAGCGAAAAACGCGACTGCATTACTGTACCCGATTTTTTTGCAGCAAGGTTCAATGATAAGAGCGGTATTTTGCGATCGGTGGTGGTGGGAATCATCATCATCTTTATGATTGCCTATGTGTCTGCCCAGTTTGTAGCCGGAGGCAAGGCCTTTGAGTCTACATTCAATATTTCTGAAACCCAGGGCATTATTCTTACCACAGTCATTGTGTTGTTTTATACCATGGTCGGTGGGTTCCTGGCAGTCAGCCTGACTGACACCATTCAGGGGATTTTTATGATATTTGCGCTGCTTGTTCTGCCCTTTATTGCCATTGCCCACCTGGGCGGATTCGGTATTTTCTACCAGGAAGCATCTGCACTGGCCGGGGGGCAGTTTTTCAACCCCTTCGCCCTGACAGCCGGAGCCCTGATAGGTTTTGCCGGAATTGGTCTTGGCTCGCCCGGTAACCCGCACATCATTGCCAGGTACATGTCCATCAAAGATCCCAAAAAACTGAAACTTGTTGCCATGGTGGGCACCGGAGCCAACGTGCTGATGGGTCTGGGAGCAATCATCACCGGCATGGTTGGCAGAATTTACTTCCCGGAGGTTTCACTGCTGCCGGGAGCAGACCAGGAAAACATCTATCCTGTTATGGCCAATCAGCACCTGCATCCGGTTATGTTTGGGATTGTCATCGCAAGTATATTTGCAGCCATCATGTCCACGGCCGACTCTCAGTTATTGGTGGCGGCCTCCTCACTGGTCAGGGATATTTATGAAAAACTGATACACCGCCACCGCAAAATATCACAGAAACGACTGGTCTTCCTGAGCCGGAGCGTCGTCATCTTACTGGTCACCCTTTCCCTTTTGCTCGGGTTGCTGGCAGAAGAACTGGTTTTCTGGCTCGTCTTGTTTGCCTGGGCCGGCCTGGGTGCGGCTTTCGGCCCAACCTCCATCCTGGCCCTTTTCTGGAAGGGGGCCACCAAAACAGGTATTATATCCGGCATGATTGCAGGTGCAGTTACTGTTATTGTCTGGATCAGGATCCCTGCACTTGAAGCCTGGGTCTACGAACTGATACCCGGATTTATCATTGCCACACTCACAACTGTAATAGTCAGCCGCCTGACCAAAAAGCCCGACAATGTGGATGCACTCTACAGAGACTTAAAAGATTGACAACAACAGGGGTTACAATAAAAGAAAGGCGGTCGCTCTTTGAGCAACCGCCTTTTACCTGTTTTCAGGCACCCGGACATGTTTTGGCCAGGTTTACCAGCGACCACCACCCGCATGGGCTGCACGGCCACCGGATCTGGCGTCCCGGCCGGAATGAGCTCGTCCCTGTTGGGCGCGACGTGTCCGGTTGTCAAAAATCACCCGCTGTTCTTCGGTAAGCAACTCCCGGATTGCCTGACGATGATTCACATTTTCTTTCATCTGAGTGTTCCTCAGTTCCGTCATCTCATCAATTACATCATTCACAGCGTTCATATCAGGTTCTGCTTCGGTTGTCAGGGAACGCTTGCGGGCCCGCAATTCATCCATGGCGTTCCTGTGCCCTGTGTTCCGTTCAATTTGTTTCAAGCGGAGCGATTTGATCTCAGCCTCCTGTTCTTCAGTTAGATCCGGAATCATCTGGCACACATCGGCCATTTGATGCCTTTCGGTGCGCTGTTCTTCAGCTCGTTCTGAAAAGCGTTGCTGCGGACGGACATCAGGTGCCCTTCGTCCACGCTGACCAAAGGCGTCTGTGGAGAAAAGGAGAACCAGGGCCAGCAATGAGGTAATAAATACTTTCGTTTTCATAATAAACTTCTTTTAAGGTTTTTTGTTTCCGTTCAACCCTTTGATACAATCCTGCATGAAAAGTTTAATGCAAGATAAAAAAACCTTTTTTATTGAAGAAAATAAACAGAGTCAGTTGATTTTGCATTGATCCCAAAGCCATGGCCGGATATGCCAAAGTTGCCGTTTCGGCATTTAATCTTTATTTTTGTAGCAGGAAAGATTTCCGACAACGTATAACCCCCTCCCCCATGGCACTGACATTTTTTAAAACTCCGCGCAACAAAAAATATGGCTACAAGCCGGTTTATTACGACAAAAAGAAGGAAGAAAGGGAAAAAATGCAGAAAGCGGCAATGGAAAACAACGAAAAGGATTATGAACAGGCACTCAGAGATCGGCTGCAAATGAGGTGGAAGCGCTCCTCAGGTGCAAGAAGCAGGACAGCCTCCAACCAGCGCCTTGTTATCATCCTGATCGTGATGTTTTTATTGCTTTACCTGATCTTTTTTATTTAAACCGCTTCTAAAACCCATGACTGAATGTCAGACGTGATCAAGCTTCTGCCGGATTCCGTGGCCAACCAAATCGCAGCAGGTGAAGTCATTCAGCGACCCGCCTCTGCTGTTAAAGAACTGCTTGAGAATTCCATTGATGCCGGAGCAGACCATATTCGCCTCATTATCAAGGACGCGGGTAAAACCCTGATCCAGGTGGCTGATAACGGATCCGGTATGACTGAAAGCGACGCCAGACTGTGTTTTGAACGCCATGCCACCTCCAAGATCACCCGTGCCGCAGACCTTTTTGCCATTCATACAATGGGGTTTCGTGGAGAAGCCCTGGCCTCCATTGCGGCCATTTCCAAAATTGAGCTCAAAACGCGCACCAGCGATACCGAGGTGGGGACCATTGTTTCTGTGGATGCATCCAGTATTCAGTCTCAGGAACCTTGCCCGTGTCCGCCCGGTACCAATATTTCTGTGAAGAACTTGTTTTACAATACCCCGGCCAGGCGAAATTTTCTGAAGTCGGACAATGTGGAAAAAAGACATATACTTACTGAATTTCAGCGCGTGGCAATTGCAAGGCCCGATATCTCATTTCAGTTTTTTCAAAACGACCAACTCACCCATCAGCTGGATAAAGGAAACCTGAAACAAAGAATCACAAGCCTTTTTGGCAGCAACTATAACCAACGCTTGATTCCTGTTGAGGAAGAAACACAGCTTTTAAAAGTCAGCGGGTTCACGGCAAAACCTGAATATTCCAAAAAGACCAGGGGTGAACAGTTCTTTTTTGTGAACCAACGCTTTATCCGGTCCCCCTATTTAAATCATGCCGTAGAGCAGGCATTTGAGGAGCTGATTCCGGAAGATACCTTTCCGGGCTTCTTTCTTTTCCTTGAAACCGATCCGGAACAAATAGATGTGAACGTCCATCCCACTAAAACAGA
>PWIY01000160.1 GCA_003560215.1 Bacteroidales bacterium
ATGGCCTCCACAACCTTTTCATCGGTCGACCAGGCTGTGGCCCTGAAGCCTTGTCCCATTTCTTTGATTGCCTGATGATGAGAGCTTAGCACATAGGGTTTCAGGTCAGGATCTCCTGCAATCACCCCCATATGACTTTCGGGTGCTGTCATGATGCGATGGTAGCAGGGTGTGGAAACATCAGGATCAAGACGGTAGTAGGAGTAATAGTTCCTGTGCTGGTTGTCAGGATCCAGCGCCACCACATCCTCAACTGTATAAGCATCGTAAATTTCCGTGGGAATATCCTGGATAAGTGTGCCGCCGGTGGCCACATTCATGGTTTGCATGCCGAGGCAGATGCCCAGAACCGGGTACTCCGGGTTCTCAGCCAGCATCGGGATGTAATCCGGATCCTGGCTGCCTCCCAGCAAATGAAATAAAAAGGAGCTTTCCAGGTAGTGCCGGTTCGGGTCTGTCACTACAGTCAGAAGGTTAAATTCTTCACCGTAAACTGCCGGAGGGATGTCGGGCCCTCCCAGGAAAAATACCCCATCTGATTGCTCAAACAACTCAGAAAAGGCCGGAGTCAAAGCATTGGTGGTAAAGAGTTCTTCCTTATCCATTGGGTGGTCAATCCGGTATAGTGCCATATTGCCCAGTTCCTCCTCAGCAATGAAACTGGCCGACCGGTCGTAATTATAGTTGGCGTCGCTGTGATAAACACCAATTATCCGGTACTCTTCATCCAGCGGAAAGATTCCTTCGCCGGTGAGGAAAAGCATTCTTTCAAGGTTTTGAACGGTGGGATGCATGACCAGCAGGTGTTTTTTCCCTTCACGGAAAATTTCTTCGGCTTTTTCTTTCTGTGTGGCAGGGACGCACGAAACGGCGGCCAGCAATACGATGGCAATGAGTCGGGACCAGGCTTTCATAAATAAGGTTTTGATGGGTTTCTGACTTTCGACCAAATTTGACTTTCAGCCAAAGATAAAAATAAAAAGGCTGGACTGCATCATGCAGCCCAGCCTTTTTATTGATTGAGCAAATCTGTAATGAACAGAATGCTATTTATGGGTTTTTTCCGAGGATACGGTCAGATTTTTTCTCCCTTTGGCACGCCTTGCCGCCAGTACTTTCTGGCCGTTTTTCGTGGCCATTCTTTCTCTGTAACCGTGCTTGTTTTTCCTTTTCCTGACCGAAGGTTGAAATGTCCTTTTCATTACTAAACGTTTTATGCTGTGAGTATTCTGTCTCTGTTTATGAAGGCACCGCGGCCTCAGTTTTCAGGACGGCAAAGTTAGGAAAAATTTTCAGGAACACAAGCAACCCGGAAAAAAACTTTTCCCGTGTTATTCCAGCGCCATTTCCTTGGTACGCCTTAATTCACCATCGATATAAAACTCCATGGTATAAGTTCCGGCTCTGAGTCTGTCTTCGTGTACCAGGTCAAACCGTACTTCCACAGGCTCATGATCATAATTGATCTCCTGCACCATTGTATATGCCAGAGATTCCCCTGTTTCCGCTGAAGTGAATTCATTCGCAGAGGCATACATCAGGTCTCCTGCAGGGTTCAACATCCGCATGTGGATTGTCTTGGGGCCTGCTTCGGTGAAAATCGTACCATCGGTCTCGAACCTGACAAAGGTATGGTCTACCCGGCTGGCCCTGGATACATTGTAGCGGTCAGAGAACAACCAGCGATCCCACATGGTAAGCACATTGATGCTGTAAATATTCATCGCTTCGGCTTCTTCTGCCTGCCCCTGCAAACGCTGGTGGGCTTCGGCAAGGGCATCCATTTCATCCTGAAGCTTTGTCAGCTGGTCACGGAGTGCTTCTTTTTCACCTTCCAGGCCTTCATTGGCTGCGACCAGCTGATGGTTCAATTCGCGCTGCTCCTCCAACTCTTCTGCTGTAGCGTTCACGCGCCGGCTGAGGGTGGCGATCCTGGAATCCCGTGCCGAAACAATTGAATCATGGGCATGCTCCATTTCCTCAATCTGGGCATCCTTTTCCTCAATGATTTCGTCCTTGACGGCATTGGCCTCTTCCAGCACCTCGTTTTCAACCTCCAGCCCTTCTTTCAGCTCGGTAAGTTGCGCTTTTTCATCAGACAACCGGCTGGATCTGCTCATATATATGATGTTTCCGATAATGGATAACACCAGGATAACAGCTACGACGATCAGCGCTATTCTGAGTGTGTTCATCTGATTGTTGTTTCCTTGTTCTCTTTCGGCATTCATAGTTGTATGGGTTTTGAGTGAATGTACAATTTACAAAATTAAGCAAACAAATGCAAGTTAACAATTTAAGCAAAAGGCTTAGCTTCCGCCTTTTAGCTTTTTGGGGCCTGCATAAGAGTTTCTACGAGGAAATCCCAGAAACGTTTCACTGTTTCAATGTTTACTTTTTCGTCGGGTGAGTGCGGATTGCGAATGGTAGGCCCGAATGAAATCATATCCAGGTTGGGATAAAGTCCTCCCAGCAGGCCACATTCAAGTCCGGCATGTATTACTTTTTGTTCGGGGGTTTTGCCATAAAGTGAGTGGTACACCTCTTTCATCGCATTCAGAATGGGCGACTTAACATTGGGCTTCCATCCCGGGTATTCCCCTTTTTGCTCAACCCTTGCACCTGCCATTTCGAAAACCGTGCGCATCATATTGCACAGGTCATGTTTGGCTGAATCCACAGAACTCCTTTGCAGGGTAGCGGCTTCAACCACTCCGTTATTCGATTTCAGTACAGCCAGGTTCGTGCTGGTTTCGACCACATCAGGCATTTCCGGGATGTAGCGGATGGCTCCGTTGGGGCAGGCATATACCGCATTGAAAATGTCGTTGGCGGTTTGCGCCTGCATCACTTTTTCGGGCATTGCAGCAGAGCTGACCTTCAGTGAAACATCCGGATCCACGCCGCTCAATTCGTTTACAATGTTCTTATGCAGGGTATCAGCCAGCTGAATGAACTTATCTTTATTTTCTTCAGGCAGGGTGACCAGTGCCTCAGCTTCCCTGGGGATGGCATTCCGGAGGCTTCCCCCGTCAACAGAAGCCAGCCTCAGTCCCAGTTCCCTGTTTGCTTTCCATAGAAGACGGTTGAGCAGTTTGATGGCATTTCCCCGGCCCAGACTGATATCCAGACCTGAATGTCCGCCCCTCAACCCCCTGATCTCCGCTTTGAAGGCCACATGACCGGCGGGTACGGCTTCTTCTGAATAATCAAAAAACGCATTGGTGTCGATGCCACCGGCACAACCAATATAGAGCTCTCCTTCATCCTCGGAGTCCAGGTTCAGCAGAATATCCCCTTTCAGCAGATCCGGTTTCAATGCGAACGCACCCGTCATTCCGGTCTCTTCATCAATGGTAAGCAGAACCTCCAGGGGGCCGTGCTTCAGTTCATTGCTTTCCAGTGCAGCCAGTGCAGCAGCCACGCCAATGCCATTGTCGGCTCCGAGGGTCGTGCCCTTTGCCTTCACCCATTCTCCGTCAATGTAAGGTGCAATGGGGTCTTTTTCGAAATCGTGGGTGGTGTCGTTGTTTTTCTGCGGCACCATATCGAGATGGGCCTGAAGGGTAATCATTTTGCGGTCTTCCATCCCCGGTGTGGCGGGTTTCCTGATCACAACATTTCCCACATGATCCACAATGGTTTCAAGGTTCAGTTTTTCACCGACCCCTTTTACATAGTCAATGATGGCAGCTTCCTTTTTGGAAGGATGCGGAATTTCGCAAATCGCTTCAAAATATTTCCACAAAAGGCTGGGCTCCAGATTGCTCAGTACTTTGCTCATAATTGGTCTGTTGTTTTATAATTGGTTAAAACAGTTTGATTACGAGCAAATATACTGTTTTTTTCAGGTCTTGATGATCTGGTTGGTGTGGTCTTTCGTTTTTACTTTACCGATGATCTCAACGATCTTTCCGTTTTCATCAATTACAAAAGTGGTGCGGTTGATGCCCAGGAACTCCTTGCCCATGAATTTTTTTGGCTTCCACACACCGTAAGCTTTTATGATCTCCTTTTCCGTGTCGGCAATCAAAGGGAAGGGCAATTCATGTTTTTCAATGAATTTCTTATGTGACTTTTCGCTGTCAGCGCTCACGCCAACCACTTTATAACCGTTCTTTAACAGGTAATCATAATTGTCGCGCAAATTGCAGGCTTGCGAGGTACAGCCCGGTGTGCTGTCTTTCGGGTAAAAGTAAAGGACAAGTTTATGGCCTTTGAAATCATTGAGGGAAATGGGGTTCCCGTCCTGGTCAATTCCTTTGAACTCAGGAGCTTGATCGCCTTCTTTTAATTCTGTCATGATAGCTGCTATTTAATTTTGTAAAATTATTGAATTTCGGTCTATCGCAGAAACAACCATGTGGTGGCTTTGTTCAGCTATCCCTTCTTGTTTTGCTGTTGAAATACC
>PWIY01000356.1 GCA_003560215.1 Bacteroidales bacterium
CAGATATATGATATTTACAAACGGTTACAAGAGGGTGCGGATTTTGCCCGGATGGCAGAGGAGTTTTCGGAGGATCACCAGACTGCAGGCAATGGTGGAGTAATGGCCCCTTTTGTTACATCCCGCATGGTTCCGGAGTTCATTGAGGCCATACATCATTTGAATGAATCAGGGAGCATATCCCCTCCTGTTCGTTCTGATTTTGGCTGGCACATTATTAAACTGGTCGATCAATCTCCTCCTCCCCCTTTGGAGGAAGCAGAAGATGATATCAGGGAGAGGGTTGCCCGCAGTGACCGCTCCCAAATTTTCCAAAAAGAGCCGGAGGACATGTATGATGCGTTCCCTGAATTTGGCCGGATCATGCAGGAATACCATGACGGGATTTTGCTTTTCGAAATTACTGAGCAAGAAGTCTGGGATAAAGCGATAACAGATACCCTTGGGCTTAAGGAATTTTTTGAGGCCAACCGTTCTCAATATGGTGAAAATGATCTTAAATCAGTTCGGGGTATGGTTATTGCGGATTATCAGCAGCACCTTGAAGAAAAATGGATTATTCGGCTTCGTGAGAAATATGATATTTGGGTGAATCGCGAATTGCTGAAAACCATTAATTTTTAGCAATCATGATGGGGCTAAAGTTTTTTAAAAGGGAAATATTCAGGCAGTGGTGGCATTTGTCTTTCTTATTCTGTGTTGCCTTTTTTATGGGCAGTTGCGATTTTTTTGACCTTCGTTCGGATGAAACATTACTGGCCAAAACATATGGCAATCGCCTTTACCTGGAGGATCTTCCGGATCTTGTTCCCAGCGGGGCTTCGGCTGCAGATAGCTCAGACATTGTCCGGCGTTATGTGGACAGATGGGTCAACCAGCAAATATTTCTTCACCATGCCAAAGAGTCACTGCCAGCTGAAAAAGCTGATTTTGAGAGACAGGTACGTGAGTATGAAAACTCGCTCTGGATACATGCCTATGAAAATGATTTGGTAAGCAAGGATATGGATACTGTGGTAACCGAACAGGAACTTCTGGATTATTACGAAGGACGCGAGGATCAGTTCACCCTTCGGGATCATATCGTGCAGGCCACGTATATTAAACTGCCTCTGCGTGCTCCTGATGCCGGGCAGGTGAGGTCACTTTACCGGTCTGATGATGAGGAGAGTATTGAGAAGCTGGAGCAATACAGCCTGCAACATGCTGCTGCCTATTCGGTTGATCCCGCCAAATGGATGCTGTTTAACGACATTATGATGGATATGCCGGTAGATGAGGATCCGGCCGTTTTTCTGCGCAATAATCGGGCGACGGAAATAACAGATGATTATTATCGTTATTTCCTTTACATACACGATTACCGGCTCAGGGGGGACGTTTCACCCTTTGATTTCGCCAAAAATAATATCCGGATGCTGGTCTTAAAC
The DNA here is from genome assembly GCA_003560215.1 of Bacteroidales bacterium. GTDB lineage: Bacteria > Bacteroidota > Bacteroidia > Bacteroidales > UBA7960 > PUPG01. The sequence goes on from PWIY01000356.1 coordinate 1,431, forward strand.
CAAAGAAGGAAAGAATTTATTCAGCAAAAAAGACGGGATTTATTCAACAATGCCATCGAGAACAATCAGGTAGAAACCTTTTATTGATGTTTGCTCTGGCAACGGGGCCCTGAATGGAAAAAGAAGAACCATATATGAAGAAGATGCTTGATTATTTAACACGATTTGCTGTTATTCTGGCTTTAGCCTTGCCGTTTAGCGGGCATGCCCAGGATAAGGTAATAATAGACCAGGTTGTAGCCGTTGTGGGAGACAATGCCATACTCCAATCCGAGCTTTTTGAGCAAAGGCGACTGCTTGAGGGCCAGGGGGTAAGTCTGGGCCGTAACCCTGAGTGTGCGGTGTTGGAAGATATGCTTTTTCAAAAGTTGTTGTACAACCAGGCCATGGTCGACAGTATTGAGGTAAGTGAAAGCCATGTGGAACAGGAGATTGAGCGCCGGCTGCGGTATTTTATACAACAGATCGGATCCCGTGAGCGGCTGGAGGAATACTATGGTCAGTCAATAGAGGAGCTCCGTGAGGAATTTCGTGAACCGGTCCGCGAACAGGAAATCAGCCGAAGGATGGAATCGGTAATCACGGAAGACGTATCCGTTACACCTTCCGAAGTCAGGGAGTTTTTCAACAATTTACCGGAAGACAGCATTCCCATGGTAGAAAGTGAAATGCGGTTGTCCAAAATTTTAATTGAACCTGAGATTGAGGAAGAACAGATCAGTGAGCTCAGGAGCCGTCTTGAAACTTTTCGTCAGCGGATCATTGACGGGGAAAGTTTCCGGACCCTTGCCATCCTGTATTCTGAAGATCCCGGGTCAGCAAGGAGAGGCGGCGAGCTCGGCTTTCACGGCAGGGGAGAGCTGCATCCGGAATTTGAAGCCGAGGCCTTTAGCCTGGAGCCCGGAGAGATCTCAGAAATTGTGGAAACCCGTTCGGGTTACCATATTATTGAGCTGATTGAAAGGCGGGGGGAGCAGGTAAATGTCCGGCATTTACTTCTCAGGCCCCAGGTTTCCCCTTATGTGGAGGAAGAGACCAGGAATAAGCTGGACAGCATCCGCGGGCTGATCACCAGCGGCGAAAAGACTTTTTCGGAAGCCGCCAGAGAGTTTTCCGATCATCGCAGTGCCCGTAGCGGTGGGGTCATGGTTAACCCGTTTTCCGGCACAACCCGATTCAAGACCGATGAACTGGATCCCAACCTGTTTTACGTCATCGATCGCCTGGATGAAGGCGAAATATCGCGTCCTGTGGAAACCATGACGGATGACGGTCGCCCGGCCTATAAGATCATTTCGGTTCGGGAACGAATTGACCCGCACCCTGCAAATCTGCAACAGGATTACGATTATATTCAGCAGCTTGCACTTGATAAGAAAAGACAGGAGGCCATTCGTGCCTGGGCAAAACGAATGCTGCAGAGCACCTATGTAACCATTAAGGAGGAATACCGGAACTGTGACTTTGAAGTAGACTGGGTCAAGTAACGGGTCATAGAACAGAAAAAAAAGTTATGCAATATAAAACCGATGTTGAGGCACTTGATGTGCTGGCTTCCAAATACCGGGAGCTACGTGAAGAAGTAGGCAAAATGATTGTTGGTCAGGATGAGGTGGTCAAAAATGTGTTCATCTCCATCTTCAGCAAAGGACATTGTTTGCTGGTGGGTGTTCCCGGCCTTGCCAAAACTTTGTTGGTAAACACCATATCAAAAGTACTGGGGTTGCGCTATAGCCGTATTCAGTTCACCCCTGACCTGATGCCCTCGGATATTATCGGCACGGAGATCCTTGATGAAACCCGGAACTTCCGTTTTGTCAAAGGTCCTTTATTTGCCAATATCATTCTTGCCGATGAGATCAACAGAACCCCTCCGAAAACCCAGTCAGCTCTTTTGGAAGCGATGCAGGAGCGTTCTGTAACTGCCGCCGGTACCACATACCATCTGAATGAACCATTCTTTGTGCTGGCTACTCAAAACCCCATTGAGCAGGAGGGAACTTATCCTTTGCCTGAAGCGCAGCTGGATCGTTTTATGTTTAATGTGTACCTTGATTATCCTAGTTTTGACGAGGAGATCCGTGTGGTTCAGGGAACCACTTCGGGAGCCGAGGTGGACCTCGACATGGTAATGGAAGCAGAAGAGATCCTTTATTTTCAACATCTGGTACGCAAGGTTCCTGTTACTGACAATGTGATGGAGTATGCGGTTAAGCTGGCTGCAAGAACCCGGCCCGGCTCTGAAATGGCTCATCCGATGGCAAATGAATATGTGCACTGGGGGGCAGGCCCCAGAGCCTCTCAGTATCTGATCATTGGGGCCAAATGTCACGCCGCCCTGAACGGTAAATATGCGCCGGATATTGACGATGTGAAGGCAGTGGCCAATGCCGTGCTCCGGCACCGCATTGTCCGGAACTTCAAAGCTGAGGCAGAGTCTGTTTCTGTGGAGCAGATTGTGGGACGCTTCCTCAATGAGGAATAGGTCAAACAAAAATACCCGGAATAACCATTGCCTTTAATCCAAAAGTAATTATCTTTGCATCCCCTCTCGGGGGAATGCGACAAGCAAATCACAACGATCTTAATTTTTGCACTTTTTTTATTGCTAAAAAGGAAAAAGTGCTTATCTTTGCCCTCCCCAAACGGGGAACCGGACGCCGGGATTTTGGATTGAGGTGTTGGATGTTCGGGAAAGTTTGGGATATCGATCTTTGAAAAATTGGGAAGCAAAAGACAGAAAGCAAATACCCGTCAATGGTTATTTGAGATCATTGATGAGATAAAAAAGCCAGACGTAATAAAGATGAGTCGGGACAGCAAAAGTTGTCTTATAGGATTTTTAAACAACGGAGAGTTTGATCCTGGCTCAGGATGAACGCTAGCGGCAGGCCTAATACATGCAAGTCGAACGGTAACAGACCCGGCAACGGGTGCTGACGAGTGGCGCACGG
>PWIY01000191.1 GCA_003560215.1 Bacteroidales bacterium
CGAAGCGCTCGGGCTCCGTGAAGAAGTCCGCTTCCGGGAAGTAGCTGTCGATGATGCCTACCCCGTCATAAGGGTCGAGGGCGCAGATGAGCTCGTTGCCTGTGTCTTTGATGGCCCGCATGTGTCGCGGGGCGATGTATCCGGCGGCCCCGATCAGGGCGAAGTTTTTTTTGTTCATGGTGTTAATAACGTTTGACCCCGCAGGGGTCATTAAGTGACGTGTGACCCCTGCGGGATCGACCTGCCACGCTGTCGAAGGTAAAAAAAAATCCGTAAATTGCGGTTTCGTTCGTTGTTTGTTCGTACATGGAAGTATATATTTCCCTTGCATTTTTGAGTGCCCTGTCGCTGACTACGCTGGGGGTGCGGCTCTATCGCATCGACCGCCAAAAGGAGTTTGTGTGGTTTGTTCCGGTGATGGCCTCGGCTGGTGTATGGGCATTTTTCAGCGCGTTGTGGCTGCTGTTGCCCGCCGGGCTGAGTATGTTGATGAACAAGCTGTCTTTCCTGGGGATTATTACCTTGCCGGTGTTTCTGTTTTTGTTTGCCATGCATTTTGCGGGCAGAACATGGGTTTTCCGGCGGCGCGTTCTGCAGTTATTCTGGTTCATCCCGGGTGTCTCCATTCTTCTGATGCTGACCAACGAACTTCATGGTTTTTTCTGGGCGGCGGCCTATCCTGAGTTTGTGTTTCAGGATGTGCCAATTGATCAGTACCTCCCCGGGTTCTGGTACTTCATTCATTCAGTCTATTCTTACGGGCTGATCCTTGTGTCCATCGGGGTTTTGTTTGTCGCACTCCGAAAAATGGGGGCGATCAGATGGCTGTATGGTCTGATGGTGGGGATCATGGTGCCTTTGTTTACGAGCATCCTTTACTTTTTCGGTCTTACTCAGCTGGATTACAGTCCACTGGTTCTTTCTTTTGCGGTGCTGGCTTTCGGGTGGTCGATCACGAGCTGGTTTTACGAACGGAACATTCAGCGCCTTGAAAATTTGCGGGGGGAAACCGATGAGATGAACCGGTTGTATGATTTGATGGTGCACATTTCTGAGCGGCTGATCCAAACAAAATTGGAGAATTTGGATGACGCGATCAATGATGCGCTGGCTGAACTCGGGCAGTTCACAGGGGTTGACCGGGTGTATATTTTTGATTACGACAGCGAGAATAACCTGTTGAACAATACCTATGAATGGTGCCGGCAGGGCATTAACCCGGAGATTGAGAATCTGCAGGGGATTCCTTTGGATTTTGTGCCGCGGTGGTGGGATCATTTTTCCCGGAATGAATACATCTATATCCCTTCTGTGCAGGAACTTCCGGATGAACCGTTGTATGAAAAAGAGCGTGAGATCCTGCTTCCGCAGGGGATTAAATCCTTGATTGTAGTGCCCATGTTTTACTCTCAGTCTTTCAGAGGGTTTATGGGGTTTTATTCGGTGCGGGCTTTAAAAATTTGGGACGATAAAATCATTGCGCTGCTGAAGATGATGGCTGATATTATTACCGGGAGTTTTTTGCGGATTGCATATGAAAGGGCACTGGTGAATGAGAAACACAATGCGGAGGCGGCCAACCGGGCCAAAACGGAGTTTCTGGCCAATATGAGTCATGAGCTGCGCACCCCGCTGAATGCCATTCTGGGGTTTTCGGATCTTGTGGCACGGTCGGTGGAGGATGAAACCCATCGCAGGCAACTTCAATTGGTGCTCAACAGTGGCCACTCGCTGTTGCGGCTGCTCAACGATCTGCTGGATTTTTCCAAAGCGGAAGCCGGCATCCTGCAATTGCATCCCACGGAAACAAATGTGGTGAAGGTGCTGGATTTTGTGAAAGACACCTTTTTGCCCCGCGCCGAAGAAAAAGGCCTTGACCTGCGTGTGCGTTTTGGTGGCAATGGCGACCGGTTTTTTCTGCTTGATGAGGGACGCCTGCGGCAGGTGCTTTTCAACCTTGTCGGGAATGCCATTAAGTTCACCCACGAAGGTTCGGTGGAAGTCATCGCTGAGGTACGGGAGGCGCATGGCGGGGTACCGGGGGGTGGTGCTGAGGATTCGGGCGGCCAGAAAGACTGTAAACTGGTGTTTGAGATCAGGGACACCGGCATTGGCATCTCCGAAGAGGAACAGGAAACGATTTTTGCGGCATTCACCCAGGTAAGCACCGGTATTGCGCGGCAATACGAAGGCACCGGCCTCGGACTGAACATCTCACAGCGCCTGGTTTCCCTGATGGGCGGCACCATCGACCTGGTCAGCACCCCCGGCCAGGGCAGCGTTTTCACCGTGAACATCCCCTGCAGGTAACCGAACTGGTGGTGGTCGCATGTTCCTGACGCTGGGAGCGCCACCTTACCCCCGATCCCCAGGGGATGGGCTTACTGATCCCGAAGGGAGGCTTACTGATCCTGAAGGTGGGTGCTTCCAAATCCTGGAGGGAGGGGTTTACTTGATCCCGCAGGGATCGCATGTCACTAACTCCGGAGGGATGACCATACCCTTCGACCCCGCAGGGGTCGCATGTTACTAACTCAGGCACGGCCACCTTACGCCCGACCCCGCAGGGGTCGCACACCACCTCCTGATCCCGCAGGGATCACATGTCACAGACGCTGGCGGTGCGATCCCTTCAGGATCGGGAAAATTTACGTGCTTACCCCTAGTTACGTTCGACCCCTTCGGGGTCTAAACAACAACCTCTTTGCCTCGTCCTGTGGTTTCAGGCTACCCCCACCACCCTCATCCCATGAGAACCAACAACCAACAACTGCATGGGCCGTTTACCAGACTGTTTATCCTTCCATGTTCCCATCCCATGAGAACCAACAACGGAGGCGCGCAGCGCCGACAAACCAACAACCGGAGGGGCTTTAGCCCCGACAAACCAACAACCAAGGCGCGAAGCGCCGTTAACCAACCACCCTTACATACCCCCACACGCATCCCGACAAATATACCACACTGCTGATGATCATCGCGATGGCGGCGCCATGGACGCCGTAGGAGGGGATCAGCAACAGGTTGACGACCAAAAGGCTGAGTCCGGTGGCAATAAACACGTTCCGGACTATTTTGCCGTGGCCGTGGGCTTCCAGGAAGCGGTTGTAGAAGGTGGCGATGCCGTGGAGCAGCATGGCGGTGCCGCACAGGTACACCAGGTTGATGACGGGCAGAAACTCGTCGGTGTATACCAGGCGGATGAAGGGGCCGGCGAGCAGTAGCAGGGCGGCAAAGGCGGTTAGGCTCAGCAGGATGGTGAATCCGGTAAGTTGCCGGGAGGCGCGCTGCTGACGGGCAAAATCCTTGAACCAGGTGGCGGCGATTACGCCCGGAACGAGGGCCAGTGGCCGTGAGATGGCCAGGGCCAGGAAGAAGAATCCGACGCCGCGGTTATCCGGGCTGAAATAGCTGATGAGGATGCCGGTGAGGGCAATGGCGCCGTTGGAAAACAGGTGCCCGATGTGCAGGTGGATGCCGTAACGGCGGTTGTGGGCCCAGATGGTTTGCATGCGGGCGCGGAGGTTCCGGAATGAGATCCGGATGCGGCTGAAAACCATGGTGTAAACGGTCAGGAAGGCCAGCAGGTACGCCGGCCATACGATGGCCAGACGGTTTCCCTGGAAATCGCGGAGCAGAAACCAGATGGCCAGGGCGGCGGCGAAGGTGATGATTTTCGGGAAGAATCTCACAGCGGCCAGTTCATGGATGCGGTTGTCGGGATGGAGCATGTTGTCGAAGTAGGGGCCCAGCAGAAAAATCCATCCGAAGGGGAGTAGGTAAAAGTAAAAGCGGGTAAGGCCTTTGTCGGCCAGGTTGGGGTCGAGCAGGCCGTAGGCTCCCATGACCACAACCATCAGCAGGAAGACGATAAAGAGGTACGCCAGGCCGGCACCGTAGTATTCGCGGGCGGTGCGGGGGTTGTCGTTCAGCACGAGGGCGCGGTTGCCGGCGTAGAAGAACCCCAGGGGGAAAATGGCCCGGGCGAAATCGAAGAGGGTGTCGAGGAAGGCGAAGTCGCCGTAGCCCTGCGGCCCCAAAAAGCGGGTAAAGATGATGCTGGTAACGATTCCCAGTGGGATGCCGGCAAAGCTCGCTGCATAGAGGGTGAACGCCTGCCGCACCCGCAGGTTGGCCCGGAGCCCGGAGATGAAATTCGCAAGGGTGGTTGTGGGTTCCCCGGTGTCGGCGGGTTGCTGGCTGCTGGTTACACCGGTTTTGCTGGCGCTTTGGTTGCTGCTGGTTTCGCTGCTTTCGTCGGCCTGCCGATTGCCTGCTGATTTAGCGGTTTCACCGACTTGATGGCCCGCACCGGGGTTTCTGGCTTCGCCGGCCTGCCGGCTGCCGGGTTCTCCGGTGTCGGC
>PWIY01000040.1 GCA_003560215.1 Bacteroidales bacterium
AAAAGTTTAGGCAAAGGCATCCGCTGTATCAGTTATTGGCACCCAATAAAATTACTGATTCCGGATGCGGATAACGGGTCGTTGAAGGCCGTATCTGTAAAACGGTTCATTCGTTTATACAGAAGGTATCCCAATGGGTCATTCAGGAGTGCAGAAAGTCAGCAGGGAGGCACATGTGGTAACACGAAGTGCCCCATGTGGTAAAGCGGAAAGTCCCATGTGATACAGTTGAGCGCCCCATGTGACAAAGCAGAGCCCCCATGTGACAAAGCAGAGCCCCCATGTGGTAAAGCCATGTCATTCGAGCGAGCGGAGAGAAACTCCACTGTAGTAAAACCGGATGATCTCCTCCGCCGTATAGCCCTTTTTGGCCATCTCCATGGCCCCTTCCTGACACAAACCAACGCCATGACCGTAACCCCTGCCTCTCACATAAATCATATCGTTGTACGGGGAAAGGGAAAAAAAGGTACTCCGGAGGTTGAAGGCTGCCCGCAACAAGGTCAGCCGGATTTGGTCATAAGGTTCAAGCACATGGGAGCGTTCCGGCTGGCTAAAATGCAGGATTTGCTCTTTTTTCTCCCGGGATGGGTTTACTGAAAAATTCTGCTCCAGAAAACTGAAAAACTCGTGCCGGGGAATATTGGCCTCCCATGAAGCACCCGGTTGCTGCACACAAAAACTGTCAGTCACACTCCTCAGGTAAGACTTCGGCCGTTGCCAAACATGTTCAGCATCCACTGTCTGGCCACCGCAATTGGCGTGGTACACAGCATTGATCAGCTCACCGTGTTCATCAACCACCACGTCACCACGGGTCATGGCCACGGCCTGAATGATCTCTGCATAACCGCTGCGCCCGTAGTAGGCCTGACAGTGCACCCCGTCGCACACGTGATAATCTGAGTGCCCGTTTACCCCGCCGTTTCTCAGCGCATAAGTACGCGCAATGATGGACTGTACCATGTAATATTCCGGATGGCGCATCCAGCCCGACTCCGACTGTACCACCCCCGCCACATAATTCTCAACAGACACCCGGTTCACCAGCACTAGTCGTTCCCTTCCCGCACGCACCAGCAGGTCATCATCATAGATCCTGTAAGGGAAACCCTCCACATGAATCACAAAAAAGTTCTCCCAGCGGTGCCCGTGAAACCTTATTCCGGATCGGACATAAAAGGTGGAATCGCCCATGGTTATCCCGCAATGGTCTCCCATAAGGGCAACCTCAACAGGCTGGTGTTTCTCCAGTTCAGCAATCTGTCGCCCCTCTGCGTCTGCAAGCCAGTAGCCGCCGGCAGCCGGTACCACGGTAATATTCTGAATGGGTTGACCGGAGAAAATTCCCACATCAATCACCTCCGGATGGGGCAGGTCGGCACGGACAGAGAAGGAAAGTATAAAAACCAGGGAACCCAGAACAACGCGCCACATATTCATGCATTTACACCAATAAACATTTACTGCTGAACCCCGGTAAATTCGATGATTTCGCGGGCAGCCCTGTCAGAGGCTCCTTCCCCGCCCAGTTTGGTTTCCAGCTGACGGTAATCCTCCTGCATCCGCTTTCGGTAACCGGTATCGTACAACAGCTTTTCAAGTTCGCCACGCAGGGCCTCCCGGTTGAACCCATCCTGGATCATTTCCCGCACCACGGGCTTATCCATGATCAGGTTCACCAGCGAAATATACCTGACTTTTACCAACCAGCGGGCAATTGCGTAGGAAATTTTTCCCGCCCTGTAACAGACAACCTGCGGTACATTGAACAGTGCCGTTTCCAGTGTGGCTGTCCCTGAGGCCACCAGGGCGGCCCCGGCATTGGCCAGCAGGGCATAAGTCTGATCATACACCAGTGAAATGCCGGCATTGCCGGCAAACTGCATGTAGAATTCCTTATCATGGGCAGAGACTGCAGCCACCACAAACTGATAATCCGGAAAAAATTCTGCCATGGCGGCCATCGTGCCAAGTTTCCGGCTGATCTCCTGTTTCCTGCTTCCGGGGAGCAACGCCACAATGGGTTTGTCAGACAGATTATTGGCTTTGCGGAACACTGCGTACTCAGGGTTATTCCTTACGGGAGCAATCTCGTCAAGCAACGGACTGCCAGGGAAGCTTACATCGTAATTCAGGCTGGCATAAAAATCTTTTTCAAACGGTACAATCACCAGCATCCTGTCGACCGACCTCTTAATCTTTTTGATGCGGGATTGCTTCCAGGCCCATATCATGGGGCTTATGTAGTAAATCACGCGAATGCCTCTTTTATGGGCGTATTCGGCAATGCGAAGATTAAATCCGGGATAATCGACAAGGATGAGCACATCCGGCTTCCACGACACAATGTCCTGCTTGCAGAACCGGAGATTGCGGAGAATGGGCCTGATGTTTACCAGCACCTCCCAGAACCCCATAAAGGAGAGTTCATCAATGTGCCTGACAGGCTCACCCCCTTCCCGGGCCATGCGGTCACCGCCCCAGAAACGGAACAAGGCATTTTTATCCCGGGCTTTCAGCCGCTTCATCAGATTGGCTGCATGCACATCGCCCGAGGCTTCACCTGCTATGATATAATATCGGTTCAAAGTCTTCAGTTCAAAGTCTGCTCGGCATATTTATCAGCGCTGTACGCTGAAGGTTTGTCGTGGCTGACGCCACTCCTGTTAGTCGAGGGCTGTCGCCCTCTCCTGTTAGTCGGGCCTTCGGCCCTCCGGTTAGTCGGGGGCTAACGCCCCCTCCGGTTAACGGGTGCTTCGCACCCCTGGTTGTTGGTTCCGGCGCTTCGCGCCTGTTAGTAACGTACGACCCCTTCGGGGTCAAACCAACCAACAACCGCTCTAGTCGTTTTCCAAGCCATCGGCAGCTTCCCCATCACTCATCCCATGAGAACCAACAACCAACAACCTCCCGGGCCGTTTCCCAAACCATTGGCATCTTTCCCATCACTCTGCCCATGAGAACCAACAACCAACTAACCAACAACCTCCCGGGCCGTTTCCCGGACCATTGGCAGCTTCCCCAACACTCCTCCCATGAGAACCAACTAACCAACAACCGGAGGGTGCTTCGCACCCGACCAACCAACAACCTCCACTAAAAGAAATAAAACAACATCATCGCCAATACAAAAGTCACCAGCAGGATTCCCCGGCCGGTGCGGTCGTATTTTTTGTTCACCATGAAAAACCTGAACGGAATTAAGTTGCTGAATACAGCAACCATCCCGGGAACCTTGGGTCTGGGCAGGTAAATCAGGCCATCCACGTAGCCATGTGGCTGCAGGATCAGCAGCACAATCCCGTAAACCAACGCGGGAAGCACCAGTCCGATCACAATTCCCAATGTCCAGCGGTCTTTATTCAGCATTGAACTTCCATTTGTTGACCTCCGGAATCAGGTCGTGGGCAGTAAAATCAAACTGAATGGGAACCACCGATATATACTTGTTTTTCAGAGCCCATTCATCGGTTTCGTTGCTGTTTTCGTGCAAAGCAAAACGACCTGTGAGCCAGTAATAATCCTTTCCGCGCGGATCCTGCCTGTGGTCAAACTCTTCTTCCCAGTTGCCACGGGCCTGGCGGCAGACTTTCACTCCCCTCAGCTCTGAAGCTTCCACTGCGGGGATATTCACATTCAGGCAAATCCCCCTGGGTAATCCGTGCTCAAGCACATTGGATACCACGTTCTGGATGTATTTTTTTGCTTGGGTAAAATCTGCATCAAAACGATAATCCAGCAGTGAAAACCCGATGGAAGGGATCCCTTCCATGGATCCTTCAATGGCTGCCGACATGGTTCCGCTGTATATTACACTGATGGAGGAATTTGCGCCATGGTTAATTCCGGACACCAATACATCGGGCTTCCTTTTCAGCACTTTATTAACAGCCAGCTTTACGCAGTCGACCGGGGTTCCGCTGCAACTGTACTCATCATGTCCCCCGTCAACGGTAATTTTTTCAAGCCTCAGCGGGAGTGTGATGGTCACTGCATGGCCCATGCCGCTTTGCGGTTTGTCGGGGGCCACCACAACCACTTCTCCCAGTTCCATCATAAATTTAACCAGATGACGGATGCCGGGGGCCATTACACCGTCATCATTGGTTACCAGTATCAAAGGTTTAGCCATACTATAAAATTTATCTGCACAAAGCTAATCAGAATATGGTTGATTACAAACTACGGAGGAAAAAAGCCGGGGATTTCCGGGCTCAGGGCAAAGCCTGAGGCAGCCGGGGTGGTTAACTTTTTTCCGGGGTGGTTAACTTTTTTTAACTGCCGCCATTTTGGCAGAAAATCGCGGCTGGCCCGTTTTTTGTTTAATTTTGTCCGTTCGCAGTTTG
>PWIY01000366.1 GCA_003560215.1 Bacteroidales bacterium
ACGGATACCTGCCTGCGGAAGCCGCCGACTCGATTCGCAGCCTACCACTCAACCTGACCTATACCGCTTCTTTTTCTGAGGCCCAAACGGGGTATTTCCTTGAAAACGTCAAACGGGAAACCGCACGCATCCTGAACAATGTGTATGAGGAAACCGGGGTCAAATATCATCCTGAAACTGACGGACTGCTGATCCACACCACCCTGAACATGGAATTGCAGCAGCACACGCTGGAGGCTTTCCAGTCGCATTTGCGGGTAATGCAACCGCGACTGGATGCCCAATACTCCAGGCAGCCGGGCAGGCAGCAATTTGACCGCATCGTGGAAAGGGAGTTGCAAAGATCGGGAATGTCAGAGCGGGCTGGTGAAGTGCGCTGGCAACAGTTTTTTACCTGGGATGGCATAAAAGCGGATTCACTGTCGGTGCGCGATAGCCTTTACCACGCCATGGGGTTGCTGCACGGTGGGGTTTTGGGCATGGATCCACGCTCAGGGGCTGTCACCACCTACGTCGGGGGCATTGACCATGCCACCCATCCGTGGGATCAGGTCAGGGCACGTCGTCAGCTGGCCTCTGCGTTCAAGCCCATCCTTTACGCAGCCGCCCTTGAGTCCGGCATCGAACCTTGCCGCTATTTTGACAACGACTCACTGGTGATCACCGACTTCACCGGATACAGTCCTGCAAACCACGACGGCTCCTATGGGGGGAGGTACTCCATGACAGGGGCCCTGGCTCGCTCCATGAATGTCCCGACCTTTCACCTCTTTATGGAAACCGGTTTTGCTCAAGTTGATGAACTTTGGCAGGATATGGGGTTTTCCTATCCGCTCAGAAACATCCCTTCACTGCCCCTGGGAACGGCCGAGGCGCGGATCACGGAACTTGCCGTGGCTTATGCTGCGTTCGCTAACGGGGGGGACCTTGTTGAGCCATATACCATCGCCTCCATCTCAGCACCCGACGGAAGCATTATTTACCGGCATGAGCAAGCCCGGCAGCCCAAACAGGTGGTGTCAGAAGAAACCGGCCTGCTGATCAGCACCATGCTCCGGGAAGCCGTCGATAACGGAACCGCCACCTCCCTGCGCAACCACTACGGAATCAACCTCCCGGTGGCGGCCAAAACCGGCACTTCCCAGAATTATGCCGACGCCTGGTTTGCCGCATATAACCCGGGGCTTGTGATGATCAGCCGGGTGGGGGCTTCCTCTCCGGCCGTGCACTTTCAAAGTGGGGCCAACGGATCTGCCAGTGCCCTTGCACTGCCCATTGTGGGGATGACCATGCAGCATATCCAGTCTGATCCGGGACTGAGGGAACGTTTCAGCAAGCCCTTCCCTGATCTGCCGGAGCATCTGGTTTCAGCCATGGATTGTCAGGATTTTGAGGAAAAAGGGTTTCTTGACCGCCTGATCGACCGTTTCCGTGATCCCTCCGTTACTTTTGAGGAAGAGGAACAGGAAGAAGAAAGGCCCGGCCTGCTGCGAAGGTTGTTCCGGAGAAATTAAGTGAATGCCACTTGCCGGCATCTCAATAAGGAAGGCACACAAATATTTTGTATATTTAGGAAAACCCTGATAACGTATTGGTTAATCAAACTGAAAGCATTATGGACACACCGATTCACAACACAAAAGACATTGAAAAATTGCTGACAAATGAGGCAACGGCACTGCTGGAGCACCGGTCATCAACCATCCCGAAAGACCAGCTCAGTTTGCCGGGCCCGGAGGCACTCGACAAGGTTTTCGGGATCAGCGACCGCAACACCCGCACCCTGATCAATCTTTCACGTATCTATAACCACGGAAGGCTCGCAGGATCCGGCTATTTATCCATCCTGCCTGTTGACCAGGGAATCGAGCACACCGGGGGGAGCTCCTTCAGCCCCAATCCCATTTATTTCGATCCTGAAAATATCATTAAACTGGGCATCGAAGGGGGATGCAATGCTGTAGCGACCACCTTTGGCGGCCTGGCCCTGCATGCCAGGAAGTACGCACACAAGATCCCTTTTGTTGTGAAGATCAACCACAATGAACTGATGACGTACCCCAACAAACACGACCAGATCATGTTTGGCAGCGTGGACGAGGCATGGAACCTGGGAGCCGCTGCGGTGGGTGCAACCATTTATTTTGGGTCAGCTGAGTCGAACAGGCAGATCATCGAAGTGGCCGAAGCATTCGAGAGGGCCCATGAACTGGGGATGGGCACCATTCTCTGGTGTTATACCCGGAACAGTGCCTTCAAAACCGAAGAGCAGGATTTTCACACCGCGGCCGATCTCACCGGTCAGGCCAACCACCTGGGGGTAACCATCAAGGCGGATCTGATCAAGCAAAAGCTTCCGGATGGCAATGGCGGATTTAAAACCCTGAAGTTCGGGAAAACCCATCCCGACATGTACGAAAAGCTTTGTTCGGATCACCCCATTGACCTGTGCCGCTACCAGGTGGTCAATTGCTACATGGGCAAGATCGGCCTGATCAACTCCGGCGGGGCCTCATCCGGCGAGAGCGACTTTGCAGATGCGGCAAAAACCGCTGTGATCAACAAAAGGGCCGGTGGTTCCGGATTGATATCCGGTCGCAAAGCCTTCCAACGCCCCATGAAAGATGGTGTCAAACTGCTGAACCTCATTCAGGATGTGTACCTGAATCAGGATATTACCATTGCATAAATTACTGGATTTCACCTTCCGGTATGTCATTTCCGGCGCCCCCTTTGCCGCGGCTGATCCGCAACGCCTGCATGGGGGTTGCCGGCAAAAATCCGCTGCAGCAACCAGGTACCCGGCGGCTATCCTTCGGTCACAGCCTTCCGCTCGAATTTCACATTGCGGGCATCAAGGTAGTCCATCACAAAATCAAAACACTCCTGATCCATCCCGATCAGCTCAAGCGGAAAGACCCCTTTGCCCGCAAAAGTTCCGGTGAGAATCAGCCCGGCATTGGCCGTGGCTGTGTAACCGGTGGTGCGTGCCATTGAGGAGATCTTCTTCTCATGATCATACTCATCATAGAGGTCGTACACGATTTTATGCCTGACGCCACCGGTTTTACCCCTGACCTCGATGCGCATCACGGTAAACTCAGGCTCGTCGGGGTTGAGCTGCCAGTCACGGATCAGCACCTTGGAGGTAAAGTCAATGGGCCTGATGGCAGTGTTATTCACCGTAACAGAAGGTTCTTCGTCAAAGAAACCGGCGGTTTTCAGGGCCTGAATCAGCTGTATGTGCCCGGGATACCTGAGTGTCTTCTCCCTCATGTTGGGTACATGATCCATGTTGCGCAACAGGGATCGAAGCCCGTCGGTATAAAAGGCCTCCAGGGTTCCCACCTTGTCAAAAAACACCAGTTCCGGATCACTCATGGCCGGCTTTGTCATCCACTTGCCTTTTTCAATAAACCTTGCGGGCCGGGTGTACTCTTCAACCACGTCAATGGGTGAAAAGGGCGCTTTGTAATAAAAAGGATAGACCTTTACCCGCGGAAGGCCGCCCACCATGTAGTCAAAGTCGGTTATTTCCATGGTTTCATTGAGCCGCCCGGCAAACAAATTGGGCAGGCCCGGAGCCACCCCGGCATCGGTAATGGCGGTCACTCCCTTTTCTGCAGCCAGGGCATTCAGATCCATAAAGTCTTCCGGCATAAAGGAGATATCCACGATGTTTTTGCCCGCCTCAATCACCGTTTTCAGCACATCAAAGCCCATGAAACCCGGAACGGCTGAAACAACGAGGTCAAAGTCCTTCACAAGGGAACCGACGGCATCCTCTTCCATCAGGTTAACCGCCACGCCTTCTACCGGATAATTTTCCGAGAGGAACTCAAGGGATTTTTTATCGATGTCTGCAGATGTAACTGCATAATTTTCAGACAGGTCAATGGCAATTGCCTTGCCAATCATACCTGCACCAAGCACTACAATCTTTTTCTTTGCCATAATTTTTTGAGTGAGTTGTTATTTCCGCCTGCACTAAGGTAAAAAATTGTTTGCAAAAGGCTATCCCATGTGATGCTGAATCTGTACTTTTGCAGTAAGGGATACAAACTCCTCAGAGGCAACTCCCTCATACATTTATGCAGATTCAACACAATCCCGGACAGTTCAGCAACCGAAGGAAAATTGTTGCCGGCATCATTCTGGCAACCAGCTTTCTGCTGCTCGTACAATTGTTCATGCTGCAAATTGCTGACCCTTCCTACAAAACTTCAGCACTGAGCAATTACCTCCGCTATGTGACTGATTATCCGGCAAGGGGTCTGATTTATGACAGAAACGGTGAGTTGCTTGTTTACAATGAAGCCCATTACGATTTGATGGTGATCCCCGGCCAG
>PWIY01000111.1 GCA_003560215.1 Bacteroidales bacterium
CCACCTCACGATGGACACCCTTGCTATTGGCTAACGCTTCCAACTGTCATAGTGCGTTCGGGACTCTCACCCTATAGTTATTGCCCATGCCGGGCGCACAATAAAGAGGGTGCCTCCGCAACAGGTCAGAAGCACCCTCTTTATTAAAACACTCTATTTATTTCTTTATGCAAACAGGTTGATCAGTCACCCATAAATGGCACACCTTCCCTGATCCAGTCAGGAGCTTCCTTTCCTTTCAGGTAATGGTCAAAATACTCCCGCATCCGGATGGTGTAATCCAGTTTATTGGGGTATTTCTGCGGATGGTGCGGCTCATCGTGGTAATGCAGGAAAATAATATCCTTACCTGCACGGCGCATGGCCAGGTACATTTCAATGGACTGCTCCCATGGAACGGCCTCATCCACATCACCATGCATGATCATCAGGGGCGTATTGATCTCATGGGCATAAAACACCGGAGAGTTCTCGATGTAAAGATAGCGGCGGTCAAACAGCGATGAACCGATACGGCTCTGCCCGGTTTCATACTGGAATTGCCTTGCCAGACCAGTTCCCCAGCGAATTCCGCTATAAGCACTTGTCATGTTCGAAACCGGTGCACCGGCAATGGCAGCCGCGAAAAGGTCTGTCTGCGTAACCACATAGGCCGTCTGGTACCCACTCCAGGAGTGTCCGTGCAACCCGATGGCATCCGGGTCTGCAATACCCATATCAATAACTTTCTGGGTAGCCGGCACCAGTGATTTCACTGCCGACATGCCCGGCCTTCCTTCGATGAAGTGAATGTCCGGAAGCAGCATCACGTATTCGTTGCTTGCATAGTAACCGAAGCTGGGACGGTGATTGATCACCGTTTCGTTGAAATCATGCAGGCGCTGCGAATACTTCGCATAATAATAAATAAAAACCGGGTATTTTTTGTTAGGATCATAATTGCCTGGCTTGATCACAATGCCCTGAAGCGGAACCCCGTCAGCAGACTGATATTCGATCAGCTCCGCCTTGCCCCAGTTGAACTGTTCCACCTGCTGCTGGAGATCAGACACTTTTGTGGTATTGCGGAAACGTGTATCGGTCACCCAAAGATCCGGGAAAAGATCCTGTGATTCCCGCGTAAAAAGGATGGTGCTTTCATCACCTGACAGTTGACGCAGGCGAAGGTTTTGTGACACATCCTTAAGCAACCGGACTTCATTGCCATCGACGGTAAAAATGGCGCGTACCTTGGTGTTGTCATTGAAGCCCTCAAACAACAGGTCATCGGTACGACTGAAATACGGATCATCATCCAGCTTGCGGATGCGCAAAGATATCTGGTTGTCGCGGCCAAACCCTCCGGTTACATTTCTGGCTTCTCCGTTGGCCACGTTGAACAGCCATACATCATAACGATCATAAAGCAACACAGACACACCGTCATCCATCCAGCCAGTCATCCGGTAACTTGGAACCGCGGAGGGGCGGTCGTGTGTTTCATTGTAAAAAGGCACACCAATGCCTTCGGTAAGATTGATCGTTTCGCCGGTCCGGGTATTGTAGGAGTGCCAGTGCTTGTCCTCAAAGTAAAGAAGGTAACTGCCATCGGGCGAAAGCGTGGTTACATCCTGGGAGGCTTCCACCACCAGTTGTTTCTCGGCGGTGTTTACATTCATGACATACACATCACGGAAAGTTCCTTTCCACGTTCTCAATTTGGTATATGGTTGCACCGTTCTGGCAATCACATAATCTCCCGCAGGTGCAGGCAGCACATCCTCCAGTTCTGCATGAGCAAGCTGCACCATCCGCTGATCTTCCATATGATATACAGACATCAGGTTTTGCCTTCTCACCTGGTTCCACATCTGTCGCTCATGGGTTTTGATATAGGGATCTTCGCCATGCCAGATGTCAATGTCTGCCTGCGCCTGGATGGAATCAAGTTCCGAAACATACGAAGGTTCTTCTTCGGGAACGGTGGCAAATTGCTCCGGACGGAACCCGAAAAACAACCGCTGACCATCATTGGACCAACTCAACCGATTGTCAAAAGGCAGGAAGTAGCCCTCAGGGGCATCATCCTGTGAAAGCAACTCCTCAGGACTTTCATCTCCCGGCCGCCAGGTAAACAAAGCCGCTGTTTCCCCGTTATTTTCATCTGAATCTTCTTCACGTGTATAGGCAAGACGGGGTTCACTGTTGAACCAGGTCAATCGGTTGAACTTCATTCCTTCATCACCGTCCAGTTCCTGAACATCACCAGACAGGTCGTCCAGGGAAAGGGCGAACAAACCATTGTTAGCTTCAAGGGTATCCTTTACCGTAAAAACCAGGGTTGTAGCCATACTGTCTACTGTCCATGAATCCACAAAATACAGTGTGGTCGCGGTATTTCTATCCAGGTCTTCCACATACAAAGGCGCACCGGCTTCTTTCAGTTTTTCATTTTCTTCATCAGACAACTCCTCATTTTCCACCACATGGTGATGCACAAACAAAAAGTCGCCACTTTCACTGAAACGGGCCTGCCGGACATCTTCAAACAGGGTCTCCTGGCGGTCACTGGTGCGGATCAGTACCGCATCGTTGTTTGGTCTGTCAGCAGCCCGCACATTCTCTGTTTCCTCAAAAGGAGGAACCTGTGTAAACAAGGCCCATCCTCCGCCATGAGAGAACCGGGGGCTTACCCCGCGGGGAACTTCATGCTCCCTCCTGCCATCGGCAGAAACCAAAACTCCGTATCCGTCGCCACGATCAGGGGATGCGGCATAAGCCACCCAGCTTCCATCATGGTTTATGGTACGTGAGTCAATGTGATGGAAGCCCATCACGTCTTCCAGTGTCATTGCCCGCCGCTCTTGTGCAGAAGCAGTGACTACCGCCATCAAGAGAAAAACAACCGGCAAGAGATTTCGGGTCATTGATCGGGAAAAATGCATTTTTTGTTGGTTTTGATTGGTATATTAATGAATTCAAAGATCCTGTAAGGGTTTCAAAATTAATGTTTTTTGGGAATTCATCGCTGCAATTACCGGAATCCGGACCTGAAAAAATGGGAATTCATGCCTGCGATAACCGGAGGGTGGACCTGTGACAGCCGGCGACCGGGGCCTGCGACAACCGGCACTGAGGGCCTGTGGCAAACAGAGCCAGGGCCTGCGACGACTGGAACCAGGTCTGCAATGCCAGGAATCGGAGTCTCCGATGACCCATCAACAAGGGGAAATCCTGTTTTTTTTTGGTGCTTTGTTGTTTATGTCAGAAAAGATTGCTACAATTGCAAAACAATACGGAAACAATGACACAGTTTGCCAGCACATTTTTTATCAGCTATTATTACTTTTTTGTCAAACACAAAAGGGGCTGATATGATTATGTGCTGAAAATAATATTCAATAACAATTCAGGCCCCGCCAACAGCGGGGCTTTTTTTTTGACATGAAGCAAACCATCGCCATACAGGGAAGCAGGGGTTCTTTCCACGAAGAAGCAGCCCGTCGCCATTTCGGAAAAGATGTCCGGCCCGAAGAATGCCGTGATTTCAGGCAGCTGATCAATGCTGTGGAATCACAGCGTGCAGACTGCGGCGTGATGGCCATTGAAAACTCCCTGGTGGGAAGTATTCTGAAAAACCTGTCCATGCTTCGGGATTCAAAGTTGCAGGTAACCGGTGAGGTTTATATGCGCATCAGCCAGAACCTGATGGCACTGCCCGGGCAAAGCCTCAATGATCTTAAGGAAGTGCAATCACATCCCATGGCCCTGCTTCAGTCAGAACAATTTTTCAGAAAATTCCCGGCCATCCGCCTTATGGAGTCATATGACACCGCAGGGAGTGCCAGGGAAATTGCACGCAGAAAATTAAAACAGACAGGAGCAATCGGCAGCATTGCGGCAGCAAACATGTTCGGGCTGACTGTTCTGGCCCGGGGAATTGAAACAGATCAGGATAATTTTACCCGATTCCTGGTGGTCGCTCCCCGGCCCCAAATTCCGGAAAAAAATCAAAAAGTAAAAGCAAGTGTTGCCTTTACTGCGCTTCACAAACCCGGAAGCCTGGCAGACATCCTCAACCCGCTTTCGGAAAAAGGAGTCAATCTCACCATGTTACAGTCTCTGCCTCTTCCGGGAAAAAGCTGGGAGTATATCTTCCACATGGATATGATCTTTCCCGATGCCGAAAAGGCAAAAGATGTCATTGCTTCTTTCGGGAGTAAACTTAACAATGTATGGATTATGGGGATATACCCGGCAGCAGAAATAACATAAACGACATGGAACAATCAAAAACCACATGCATCATCGGGCTGGGACTGATCGGAGGATCGATGGCCATTGACCTGAAACAACGGGGTTTCTCCGGCCACGTGATCGGAACCGATACCGATCCCTCCCATCAGGATACCGCTCTCAGCCTGGGAATCATTGATGAAGCCCTGCCCCTTGAAGAGGCAGTGAACAAAGCCGGAATCATCATAATCTGTACCCCCGTTGGTGTAATCAGGCGGCTACTGCCAAAGGTGCTTGCCCTCACAGAAGGAACAAACAAAGTGGTTACCGATACAGGCTCAACCAAAGCAGCGATCGCCTCGTGTGTGCGCAACCACCCGAACCGGAAAGCTTTTGTTGCGGCACACCCCATGGCCGGCACAGAAAAATCCGGGCCGGAGGCCGCCTTCAGCGGGTTATTTGACAACCAATGTGTAATCATTTGCGAAAAAGAAAAAAGCGATCCTGAAGCCCTGAAAATAACAGAGGCTTTATTTCGTGCACTCGGGATGCGAATAACCTATATGGATGCAGACCCCCACGATGTAAGCGCAGCATATGTATCGCACATATCCCACCTTGCTTCCTTTGCCCTGTCACTTTGTGTACAGGAAAAGGAAAAAGACCAGGGGAATATATGCCGGCTTGCCGGAGGTGGCTTTTCATCTGCGGCGCGGCTGGCAAAAAGCTCCGGAGAAATGTGGGGGCCAATTTTTGAACAAAACAGCCGGAACATCATTGCAGTGCTTCAATCATATATCAACAAACTGGAGGTGTTTAAAAATCACCTCTCAGAAATGAACAACCATGAAATGCTCGAACTGATTCGGGAAGCCAATAAAATCCAGACAATCATCAAATAAAACCCTTCACAATGGAAGTACAGGCAGCAAGTAAAAAAAGCAGGAAGAAGACAGTTGAAAAGCGGCGACCATTGATCATCGCAGGGCCATGCAGCGCTGAATCTGAAGATCAGCTGTTGCAAATAGCCGGTAAGCTGGCCGCGGGTAAACGAACAGACTTTTTCAGAGCTGGCATATGGAAGCCGCGGACACGGCCGGGAAACTTCGAAGGCGTGGGAAACACAGGACTCAGGTGGCTCCAGCGTGTAAAGGAGGAAACAGGGATGCGAACAGCCACGGAGGTCGCCACCACCACACACGTTTACGAAGCACTGAAGTATGGAATTGATTGTCTTTGGATCGGAGCCAGGACAACAGCCAACCCTTTTGCCACGCAGGAAATCGCCAATGCCCTCCGGGGTGCGGATGTTATGGTTTGCCTGAAAAACCCGGTCAACCCCGACCCTGCCCTGTGGCTGGGGGCCATTGAACGGATCAGCGATGCGGGCATTCAAAAAATTATTGCCATCCACCGGGGATTTTCAAGCTATGGAAAAACACGATACAGAAACATGCCTCAGTGGGCGATCCCCCTCTGGTTAAAAAAACAGGTTCCCGGCTTGCCCATAATCTGTGATCCCAGCCATATAGCCGGAAAGCGCGAGCTGGTTCCCCACATCGCCCGCCGCTCAGTGTTTTTGGGGTTCGAC
The DNA here is from genome assembly GCA_003560215.1 of Bacteroidales bacterium. Classification (GTDB taxonomy): domain Bacteria; phylum Bacteroidota; class Bacteroidia; order Bacteroidales; family UBA7960; genus PUPG01. The sequence goes on from PWIY01000111.1 coordinate 5,807, forward strand.
GGCCTGATGATTGAAGTGCATCATGAGCCGTCAAAAGCCCTGAGTGATGCCGGCCAGCAACTCACCCCCGAAGCATTTGAAAGGCTTATGGCAGGAAAATTCAGAAATTCATCCTATCTTTGAAATAAAACATCTTCATATGGAAACTTTATTTGTCAAAGGACAGCACAGAAATAGCCGAATACTGGTTGGGGAACCACTTAACTTGTTAAGAGAACACTTACCTGGACAGAACGTATTCATCATCACAGATAAAAACCTGCATCGACTCTACTGCAGGTATATCCCGAGCTTCCCGGTCTATGTAATGGATCCTGGCGAGGGCAGTAAAAATGTCAACAATGCCAAAAAAATCTGCAAATGGCTCATGGACAAAGGAGCCGGACGGGATGCTTTTATTCTTGGCGTTGGCGGTGGCGTTGTCTGTGACATGACGGGCTTTGTGGCTTCCATCTTTTTGCGCGGTGTAGAGTTCGGGTTTGTGGCCACTTCCCTGATGGCTCAGATAGATGCAGGAATCGGAGGTAAAAACGGTGTAAACCTGAACGGGTACAAAAACATCATGGGAACCATCAGGCAACCGGCTTTTGTCATGTGCGACACCACCATGCTGGGCAGCCTCCCGGAAGAAGAAATTAAAAACGGCCTGGCCGAAGCCATTAAGCACAGCCTGATTTCTGATCGCAAAACGTTTGACTTCCTCAAAGAAAATTCCGGTTCTGTGCTGGAAATGGATGAAGATGTCATATACAAACTGGTTAACCGTTCAGTCAAAACCAAGATTGACATTGTTAACAAGGACGAAATAGAACAGGGGGAACGCAGGAAACTGAACCTGGGGCACACCTGGGGCCATGCCGTGGAAAAAACCGATCAGATCCCCCATGGTCAGGCAATAAGCATTGGACTGGTCTTTGCCGCCAAATTATCTGAACACCTGGGAAAGTTAAGTATTGCAGAACGCGCAGAGATTATCAACCTGCTGATTAAGTTCGGATTGCCTGTGAAATCTGAAACCAGCCCGAAAACCATTTTCAAGGCACTGCTAAAGGACAAGAAAAAAGAAACCGACCACATCCATTTTGTATTAATGGACGGCATCGGCAACGTGGTTGTGGAACCCATCCCGATTGCAGACCTGAAGGCTTTTGTCAAACTGCTGTAGTCCAGCCTGAATAATCATGAATCAAACTTTTTACGCTGTTTTCGGCAATCCTGTTTTACACAGCAAAAGCCCGCAGCTGTTCAGTCCGCTGCTGGAGAACAAACCAAACAGTTTTTTTACGAGGATCCGCCCCCGGTCAGCTGAGGATCTGGTAAATATCGTACGCAGTCTTGACATAAAAGGTGCCAGCATCACCTCTCCTTTTAAGGAAAGTGTCCTTCACCTCATTGACAAAATACATCCGGCAGCTGCAGAAATTGGTGCTGTGAACTGCATCCGGCAAAAAAACGGATATATTGAAGGAAACAACACAGACCATGCAGGCGTAACCGGAGCCCTGTGTGAATCCGGAGCTTCGCTGCAAGGCATGAGGGTACTGGTACTCGGGGCAGGAGGTGCAGCAAAAGCAGCCATTTATGGCCTGATAAATGCCGGGGCAAAGGTTACCATCAGCAACAGGACATTTGCCAAAGCCGAAAAGCTTGCGGCCTCTTTTGGTTGCGAAACAATTCCCTGGCAGGAACATGCAAAATCCCGTCGTTTCGATGCCATCGTTTCTGCACTTCTTCCGGAAGCAATGCCTCCCTTTATGGACAAACTCGAATACGCCGTATTCCTTGATGCCATCTACAAACCATCAGCCCTTACCGCCTATACTAAAAACAGGGGTATCCCTGTAATCGGGGGGGAACGCTGGCTGATTCATCAGGGAGCAGAGGCGGCGGCCTTTTTCCTGGGAGAAAAACCAGAGCCTGCCATCCTGGCGCAAAAGCTGAATGAAAAACCTGACCGGGATAAGCTCCGGATCTTTGTGCTGACCCGGTCAAGTCTCAGAGACTTCTGCCAAAGTGCACACGACCTGGTGATTTCCGGTTTCGGGCTGAATGAAACAACCATAAACAACCTGATCGATGAAGAAAAAGAGCTTGCCTTCGGTGGTTGACGGCCGCATTCAGGCTCCCCCTTCCAAAAGCGCTGCTCAGCGGGCCATTGCCATTGCAAGCCTTGCAGCAGGGACTTCCGTGATCACCAGGCCCGGTGAGTCCGATGATGTGATGGCCGCTGCTGACATCTGCCGCACTTTGGGCGCACTGGTGCAACATGACGGGGAAGACCTCCTTATTCAGGGGGGCATTCATCAGCCGTCATCACCCCTGCATTGTGGGGAGTCGGGTTTGAGCATCCGGATGTTTTCCGGGATTGCATCCATTTTTTCAGAAGAAGTGCAAATGACAGGACAGGGAAGCCTGCTGAACCGCCCAATGGAAATAGTGGCCAGCTCCCTGCAGGCACTGGGTGTTCATTGCGAAACCACTGATGGGAAACCGCCCATTGGCATCCGCGGCCCCATCAGGGGTGGCAAAGTCAGCATTGATGGTTCTCTGAGCTCACAGGTGCTGACGGGCATACTCATTGCCTCACCTTTTGCTGAAAAAGAACTCTGCCTCAGTGTAAGCGGCCTGAAAAGCAAGCCATATATTGACCTGACCACAGACATCATGAAAGCCTTTGGTGTGGAAACCATCAATGAGGATTACCGGCGCTTCACCACCCCGTCCGGCCAGGTTTATAAAGCCTGCCGCTTTATCACCGAGGGTGACTGGAGCGGAGCAGCATTCATGCTGGTTGCCGGAGCCATTGCCGGCCAGGTTGTTGTTGAAAATTTAAACCCCGGTTCATTTCAGGGCGACAAAAGAATCCTGGATGCCTTAAGGGCTTCCGGGGCCAGCGTAGAAGTGACCAACAGAGATATCCGTGCATCAAAACAAAAACTGAAAGCTTTTTCTTTTGATGCCACTGACTGCCCCGACCTTTTCCCGCCCCTGGCAGCCCTGGCCGCATATTGCCACGGCACAAGCCGGATCAGCGGGGTCAGTCGCCTGCGGGCCAAAGAGAGTGACCGCGCCGCCACCCTGACCGATATTTTTTCCAGAATGGGTATTTCAATCCGCCTGGAACAGGACATTATGCTGGTTGAAGGAGGGAAACCAAAAGCGGCTGTCGTGGAATCACATGGCGATCACCGCATTGCCATGGCTGCAGCGGTTGCTGCTTTGGGTGGCTCCGGTCCGGTGACCATAGAAGGAGCGGAGGCCGTAAACAAATCTTATCCCGGGTTTTTCAACGACCTGAAAAAAATTACATAGCGGAAATCATGCCGTTACACCCGGCGACCACGCTTAAGCAGTTAAATGCAATAAAACAAACAAACATGAACAGTTTCGGACGCCTTTTCAGGACGCATATTTTCGGGGAGTCCCACGGGCCCTCCATTGGCGTGACCATCGACGGATGCCCTCCGGGTATTGCCTTATCGGCAGATGACTTCCGTGAAGACCTTGATCGTCGCAAACCCGGGGCCAAAGGCACCACCCCCCGCAAAGAGGAGGACAACCCGGAGGTCATTTCGGGTCTGTTTAACGGACATACCACGGGAGCACCCCTGACCATCGTTTTCGCCAACAGGAATGTGCGTCCGGCCGATTACAGCCACCTTGCCGAAAAACCACGGCCCGGGCATGCCGACCTGGTAGCCCGGAAACGCTTCCTGGGGTTCAATGACCCCCGTGGCGGCGGCCATTTTTCAGGGAGGCTGACCCTGGCCCTGGTGGCAGCCGGGGTGGTGGCAAAAAAGATCCTTGCGGAGATCTCCCTTTCTGCCAGGCTCATTGAGGCAGGCGGAAGAACGGACATTGAAGCTGCAGTCAATGAAGCCCTGGAAGAAGGAGACAGCATTGGCGGATTAATCGAATGCCGGGCCCGGAATATTCCAACCGGCTGGGGTGAACCCTTTTTTGATTCAGTGGAATCAGTGATCAGCCACCTGGTTTTTGCCGTTCCGGCCATGAAAGGGATAGAATTCGGCTCAGGCTTTGCCGCTGCAGGCATGAAAGGCAGCGAACACAATGATCCCATTGTCAGTAAAACCGGCAAGACACTGACCAACAATGCAGGCGGAATAAGCGGCGGACTTACCAACAGCAATGAGCTGATTTTCCGCGTTGCCGTCAAACCCGCCTCCAGCATCGGAAAACCGCAAAAAACACTGAACCTTAAAACAAACAGGGAAGACACCCTGGAGGTAAAGGGGCGTCATGATGCATGCATTGCCCTCCGTGCCCCTGTGGTCATTGAAGCCGTCACGGCCATGGCCCTGGCAGACTTCAGCCTGCTGGCCAAAGCAGGGTGCATATAGTTCGTCACCGTTCCGGCAGGGTTGCAGGAACGGTGCAACAATTTGCCTTCCCGGATCAAGTGCCATTGAACATGGTGCAACAATTTGCCTTCGCAGATCATGTGTCATTGAACATTATTAAAATTTTTATGTTTTTTGTTTGAATGAAAAAAGTTCTATATTTGCAAAGCAAAACGGAAACAATGATTTATTCAATCCATCATCTGCATCATCATACAACCCCCCTCAAAGGGTGTTGAACGGTGCTGTAATGGATCATACATAAACCCATTTATCAGGAAGCCCCGGGAAACACCCGGGGCTTTTTTGTTAACTGAAATATTTCAACACAATGAATAACCAATGCATATATCGTTTTACCCTGAATACAAACAACCGCCCCGGATCCTTTCCATCCGGTTGCAGGCGCAAAACACAGGGGAGATCCTGAATGCAAACAACCGCTTCGGATCTTTTCCATCCGGATGCAGACGAAACGCACAGGAGGGGTCATGAAAACAAACAACCGCTTCGGATTCCTTCCTTTGATATCTTAAACGAACAGGATTAAAAGCAAAAGGCGGTATTACATAAAAGCAACCACAATATAAAAGCAACCACAATGACAATGATCCATCATACCCATCATGTACACCATCTGCGCCAGAGGCGGCGGACCGGGTCGGGTATGATCAGCTTGTAACAAACATACCACAGAAAGACCAACAGAAGGGACCCGCCGATTCAGGCAGGTCCCTTTTTTATTTTACAAACATTTCTACACACAAAACCGACACATGAAAAACGACAAACTGACAATGGCCATTCAAAAAAGCGGCCGCCTGAGTGAAGAATCAGTGAAATTGCTGAAACAATGCGGCATCCGCATCCAGAACGGAAACAACAACCTGAAAGCCGCGGCCAATGGATTCCCCATGGAACTGATATTTCTACGTGATGACGACATCCCCCAATATGTGGAAGACGGAGTGGCCGATGCCGGTATCCTGGGACTCAACGAAGTACTCGAAAAAAACAAAGATGTGGAGGTAGTCCAGCCACTTGGTTTTTCACGTTGCAGGCTGTCGGTGGCCATCCCACGGTCAATTGACTACCCGGGAAAAGAGTACCTGAACGGGAAACGGATCGCCACTTCTTACCCTGCTTTACTGGAGAAATTCCTCCGTGAAAACCGTTTAAATGCGGAAATACACCCCATCAGCGGATCGGTGGAAGTCACCCCCGGCCTTGGTCTGGCAGATGCCATCTTTGAAATTGTCAGCTCTGGGGGAACACTGCTGAGCAATGGCCTGAAGGAAACAGAGACCGTGCTTGAGAGCGAGGCCGTGCTGATCTCCGGGAAAAACCTGCCGGATCCTGTCAGTCAATTGCTGCAGCAGCTGCTGTTCCGGATCCGTTCGGTGCAAAAAGCAGCCAATAACAAATATATCCTGCTGAATGCTCCCGAGAAGCAACTGGACAACATCATTTCCCTGATCCCCGGAATCAAAAGCCCCACGATCATGCCGCTGGCCGAAAAAGGGTGGTACTCGCTGCACTCGATCATCAGCGAAGACGACTTCTGGGGGGTGATTGACAAACTGAAAGAAGCCGGCGCCCAGGGCATCCTGGTAGCCCCCATTGAAAAGATGGTCACTTAAATAATATGTGACCCCTCCGGGGTCGAAAAAGCTTACATGCAAAACATATTGCCACGAATCCTAATAACATGTGACCCCTCCGGGGTCAAACGTTACTAACCATAGCCAACGAACTCAAAACATTACGACCCCGAAGGGGTCGCCCATTACTAACCCCACATAACCATGACCCAACGATCCAAAAACCTTACGACCCCAAAGGGGTCAAACGTCACTAACCCCGGGCAACAACCACAGGACCCTTCGACCCAGAAGGGGTCGCCTGTTACTAACCCCGGGCAACAAACTCAGGACCCCATGACCCCAACGGGGTCAAATGTTACTATCCTCCCTGCCATCACCCGCAAGGACTATGAAAAAATTCTCCGTCGACCTTCACAGGACACCGTAGGTCGCGAGGAAAAAGTAAAGAAAATCATCCGTGAAGTAGAGGAAGGCGGCGACGAGGCCCTGCGCAGGATATGCATGGAAATTGACGGACAGGCACCTCCGGCATTCGAGATTCCCCGCCAGGAGCTGAACCGGGCAGGCAGGGATGTGGACCAGCACCTCAAAACTGCTGTAAGGCAGGCCATGGTAAACATCCGGAGTTTTCATGAGGCACAGCTGCCGAAGCCTTCGTCAATGGAAACCATGCCCGGAGTAAAGTGCAGCATCCGCTACACCCCCATCGAAAAGGCAGGCCTCTACATTCCCGGGGGGTCCGCCCCACTGCTCTCCTCAGTCCTGATGACGGCCATCCCGGCCACCATAGCCGGATGTAAAGAGATCATTGCCTGCACCCCTCCCGGCGCCTCACCCGAACTGCTGTTCACCCTGAGCCTTTTTGATATCCGGGTCTTCACGGTGGGAGGCGCACAGGCCATTGCCGCCATGGCTTTTGGTACAGAAAGCATCCCGAAAGTGGACAAAATTTTTGGGCCGGGAAACGCATGGGTCACCAGCGCAAAAATGCAGATGGCGGGTCGCGGGATGGCCATTGATATGCCTGCAGGGCCTTCAGAGGTCATGGTGATAGCCGACGACACAGCCAATCCGGCCTATGTGGCTGCCGACCTGCTGTCACAGGCAGAACATGGCTCCGACAGCCAGGTCATATTGCTGGCCGACAGCATGGACCTGATCAGGAAGGTGATCGCCGAAACAGAAACCCAACTGAAAAACCTTTCGCGAAGGGATACCGCCGGCGAGGCACTGGAACATGCCCTGGCCATTTGTGTGCAGGATATCAACCAGGCCCTGGATATCAGTAACTATTACGGCCCTGAGCACCTCATTCTTTCGGTAAGGGATGCCGTTTCAGTGGAAAAAAGGGTTACCAATGCGGGCTCTGTTTTCCTGGGGAATTACAGCCCGGAATCTGCCGGTGATTACGCCAGCGGAACCAACCACACACTCCCGACAGGCGGAGCCAGCAGGGCATGGAGCGGGATTACCACTGCAGCATTCATGAAAAGTATCACCACCCAGGAGATCAGCAGGGACGGACTTATGGGGCTTGCCCCGACTGTGTTGCAACTGGCCCGGGCAGAACAGCTGGATGCCCATGCCAACGCCATCCTTCAGCGTTTACAAACCAAACCATAAATCAACTTCACCATGCGCTTTAACCTGAAATCAATGATCCCGGAACACATTGCGGAGTTAACCCCCTACTCTTCAGCCAGGGATGAATACGAGGGCAGTGGTTCGGTATTTCTGGATGCCAATGAATTACCGGATGCTTTCCCCGGAATGCCCCCCGGGGTAAACCGCTATCCGGGAAAGGAGCCCGGGGAACTCAGGAAAAAACTCTCAGCAATTAAAGAGGTAGATCAGGAGCAGATTTTTCTGGGAAACGGCAGTGACGAGATCATTGACCTGCTCATGCGTTGTTTTTGCCGGCCCGGCAAAGATCAGGTCATGGTCTTTCCTCCCACATTCGGGATGTATTCGGTCCGGGCCAGGGTGAACAGCCTGCAGGTGGTCAGTGTCAACCTTGAACAGGATTTTCGGATCAATCCGGAAAAGGTTTTTCAAAGTGTCACTCCCGCCACCAGGATGATGTTTATCTGTCATCCCAATAACCCGACAGGAAACACACAGACAAGAGAAAGCATCATCCGGTTGCTTGAAGATTTCAATGGCATTGTGGTGGTCGATGAAGCCTACATCGACTTTTGCCCTGAAAAAAGCCTGCTGCCTTTGGTACAAAATTACCCGAACCTGGTCGTGCTCCAAACCTTTTCCAAGGCTTTCGGACTGGCCGGGGCCAGGGTCGGTGCCGCTTATGCATCCGGTGAGATCATCGGGGTGATGCAAAAAATCAGCTTCCCATACAATCTGGGCACACCGGCCATCATGCTGGCGGAGAAAGCGCTTAACAGCCATGCCATTTACAAAATGAACATCAGGCGCATCATTGCCGGCCGTGATCAGCTGGCCGATGCCATTAAAAAATTGCCACTGACTGAAATGGTCTACCCCTCAGATGCCAACTTCCTGCTTGTTAAAACCGGGGAGGCCGACGCCGTTTGCTCCCACCTTGCAAAAAACGGTATTGTTGTCCGCAACCGCAGCAGGGAACCAGGATGCAGCGGATGCCTGCGTATTACAGTTGGAACAGAGGAAGAAAACCGCCATTTGCTCAAGGCCTGGGCTGCTTTTGATCCGGCCGGAATGGAGAAAGACATCAGGGATAACCTGGCAATGACAGAGCAAACGGAAAGCCCCTGCCAGGCAGAAAAGCCAGACCACGGCATGCAGACCAAAATTCGTCAGGCCACCGTGAGGCGCCAGACTTCCGAAACCGACATCACCATCAGAATACATCTGGAAGGGACTGGCTACGCAGACATTTCCACAGGTATCCCGTTTTTTGATCATATGCTTGAACAAATTGCCAGGCACGGAATGATGGATCTGGAGGTGGCTGCCAGCGGCGACCTGGAAGTAGATCCCCATCACACCATCGAGGATACGGCCATATCGCTGGGCAAAGCCCTCCGGGAGGCCCTGGGGGAGAAGAAAGGGATAGAACGTTACGGGTTTGAATTGCCCATGGATGAAAGCCAGGCAAGGGTGCTGGCGGATCTTGGCGGGCGCAGTTACCTTAAATGGGATGTTCCCTTTTCAGGTTTGCAGATCGGTGAAATACCTGCCACACTGTTTAAACACTTTTTCAGGTCTTTTTCTGAGTCAGCCGCCTGCAACCTGCACATCCACGCCACGGGAGAAGATGACCACCACATGGTGGAAGCGGTTTTCAAGGCTTTTGCCAGAACCCTGAAGCGGGCCGTTGCAAAAAACAACACCGACGCCATGCCCTCCACCAAAGGAATACTCTGAAGTTAAAAACAAGACCGGCCGTAAAACAGGTTTCCATTAAAGTGCCATTAAAAACCAGGGCACAGCACTGAAATTCAATCCATACCCGGCACAGACAAAGAGAACAAAATAAGCTGTCATGAAGCAACAAATTAAAATCGTTAACTACAAGGCCGGCAATATTGCTTCGGTAAAGAATGCCCTGCAACGGCTCGGAGCAGAATCCGGACTTGCCTCCACCCCGGAAGAACTGAAGAAAGCCGACAAACTGATCTTTCCTGGGGTCGGGCATGCAAAACCTGCCATGGAGATCCTCCGGCAACAGGGCATGGACGAAGCCATCAGGGAGTTCCGCGGACCCGTACTGGGCATATGCCTCGGAATGCAGCTGATGACAGCCTCCTCTGAAGAGGGAAACATAAAGGGCCTGGGAATATTTCCCGGGCAAATCAAACGTTTTACAGGGAATCTGAAAGTTCCCCATATGGGCTGGAACAGCCTTTACGCCTTAAAAGGGCCTTTATTTAAAAAGGTGCCGGAAAACAGCCATGCGTATTTTGTGCACAGTTATTACCTGCCGCAAAATGATCAGGCCATTGCCCTGTGCTGCTATGATGAGCCCTTTACGGCCGCCATCAGTTATGAACAATTTTTCGGCCTGCAGTTTCACCCTGAAAAAAGCGGTAAACCGGGCATGCAAATCCTCCAAAATTTTATTGACCTATGATCGCCATCCCAGCCATTGACATCATGGACGCTTCTTGCGTCCGCCTGCTGAAAGGACGTTTTGACCAGCAAATAACCTATCCGAAGAGCCCCCTCGAAACCGCCAGGGCTTTTGAGGAAGCAGGGATCACCCATTTACACCTGGTAGATCTGGACGGAGCCCGGCAGGGAAAGCCCGTCAACCTGTCCGTACTTGAAACCCTGTCGAAGGAAACATCCCTTCGGATTGATTACGGCGGGGGCATCCGGAGCATGGAGTCGGTCCGGGACATTCTGGAAGCCGGTGCAGAAAAAGTCAACCTCGGCACCTTCCTGTTTTCCAACCCGGAAATCCCCGTTCAATGCATC
>PWIY01000197.1 GCA_003560215.1 Bacteroidales bacterium
CGCTGATCTTTGTTCCGGAAGGAGGTGAATTACCGGAAATTGTAAGTAAGTACATGTCTGAAATAGCCACCCCGGAGGAGGTCGAAGCGGTCAGGGGAAAACTCAATCTCTAGCCGCCGGTGAATTTAGCCGCGCTTTGGTTGGATTTGAATATTCAGCTTTTTGGCAATATCATTGTACTTCTTAAGCAATTCCTTTTCGTTATCTGCCCCGATATCCAGGTTGGCGAGAACAAAACTGTAGCTGTCGGTGTGGTGTTCTTCCAGATCTTTCAGATCTTGTCCCTCCCTGACATTGATGCTAAGTGCCATATCAGGGTATTGTTTTCTTAAAGCCTGAATGGTCTTGTCATCCGGAACATTCTTTACGACCCCCCGGTTAAAGGCCCGGTGCATAAAATGAGCTGCAATCTGAAATTCACCCTCATATTCAAGAGGTGCGGGCCTGCGGGCCAGGGCAAGGTTCAACATGATTTCATGGTGGGAGATTCCGTGTATGTGTTCAAACATGGTGGCATGAGACTGTGACATCCTCGGGTTGATCTCCAGCAAGTAGATCTTGTTTTCATTTTCATTGTAGAAAAATTCAATATTGAAGGCGGCGTTATTCAGTCCGATTTGTTTGATCACACGTCTTGCCAGATCGCTCATCCGGTATTGTACCTCGTATGGATGGGAGGAAGGGTACTGATAACGGGCAAATGAAGGATACTTTTCCTCTGTGATCGAGTCGATGACCCCGTATATCACAACTTCATTGTCATATACATAACCTTCAAGGGTGCACTGATGACCGGTAATGGGGGTTTCAGCAAACATCCTGTTGCGGTCTTCCCCGATATGTTCCGGCATATCATAGGTCTTAATGATGTAACTGAAAGGCTCTGACATATAATCAATGTGCCTGCAAACCTCTTTCATGCATTTCTTAAAATGCTCCTTACTCCGGATCAGGTAGGCCAGGTAAGAATGATAGGATTTGATGGGTTTGATCCAGAAAGGTGGCCGGAAACCGATATTTTCATACGCATTGTCATCAAAAGGATCAAAAGCTTCAAAAGCGGGAATGTTATCTGGAATTGCCTTGTATTGAGCCTTCCTGCTGCAATATTTATGCTCACATCTCATGACACTTTTCAGTGAAGGCCCCGGTAAATCATATTTTTCTGCAATAATGGGTACCAGTACCGATCCGGGAAAATCAAAATAAGAAACCACTGCGTCTATATGGCCGGCTTCATCAACCCTTTTATTGATCAGTTCAAGTAGTTCAGGGATGGAAAAATCTTCCACACCGCGTATTTCGGAAAACTTTACGGCAGGCAGAAACCTGCATTCTGCTGACTCGGGAAGTCGTTCAAGTTTTTTGAGGTTGAATTCATCCAGCCCAATCACAAATACATTTTTCTTTCTTCCCATTATTTTATTTTTTGGTAAACAGAATGATTGTCTTTTGCCGTTCCTGAATCAGAAATTTCTATGGACAGGTTTTCGGTCACATCCCTGTATTTCTCCATTAGCTCATCCCTGCTCATGGCCCCCAGAAAGATATTGGCCAGTTCATAACTATAACTGTCAACCTGATGGGGGAGCAAGTCGTCAAGGTTCATCCCTTTTTGTACATTGATCTTTAACCGCATATCCGGGTATTTTTCCCGAAGGGCCATGATTGATTCTTCAGAGGCGATTTGTTGAACGACCCCCGGCCTGAAAGACCTGAGCAGGAAATTGGCTGCCACATTAAATTCTCCCTGGTAATTTAAAGGACGCGGACGCCTGTTCAGGGCCAGGTTCAGCATTACCTCGTGATGAGATACGCCGTGTACTTTTTCAAATATTGCGGCGTGAGACTGAGAAATCCGGGGGTTGACCTCAAGCAGCCTGATGTGTCCGGTTTTTGTATTGTAAAAATATTCTATATTGAATGCGGAATGTTTTAATCCGATTTGCCCGATAACTTTTCGGGATAAATCCCTGATTGATTGCTTCACTGTTTCCGGAAGCCTGCTGGGGTATTCGTAACGAATTAAGGAGGATGCGTTTGCTGCCCGGACTGAATCCACTATCGCATATACGTTGATTTCGCGATCAGTAACATATCCTTCTGCCGTGCATTGATGGCCCCTGATGCAGGTTTCTGCAAACATCTGTTCCTTTATCCTGCCTGGTTCGGGAGACAGATTAAATTGTTCGAAAATTTGTGTAAAAGGTTCAACGATTGCCCCGATCTTTTCCCGGGCTTCCTTCATGCAGATCATGAATTGTTCTTTATCTGTGATACGGTAAGCCAGGTAGGAGTGGTAGGATTTTACCGGCTTAACCCAAAAGGGTGGTTTGAAACCGATCTTTTCATAGGCTTCCGGATCAAACGGATCAAAAGCCTGAAAACGGGGGATGTTGTCAGGGATGACTTTTTTTTGCTCCATACGCCCCCAGTACTTATGTTCACATTTCATCACACTTTTGAGAGATGGTCCCGTGAGCTTATGGCGTTGCGCAATGAGGGGAACCAGAAGTGAGGCGGGAAAGTCGAAAAATGAAACCACGGCATCGATTCGACCTGCTTCCCTGATTCTGTCTTCAGTTATTTTTAATAAGCCGGGGATGTCGACATGGTCCTTTTTCCGCATTTCACCAAAAGTGATTCCGGGAAAGAATATACACTCACGGGCCTCATCCAGCTGTCTGATCATATTCAGGTTGAAATCATCCCAACCGATAACACATACATATTTGTTATTATCCATTCAACAATTGTAGTTTGGTTCATTTCAGAGCATGTCTCTGGGAATGCGTTCGTCAAAGGACCTTGCATAAACCCTGACATCATTTTCGTAAGCATCAAGGGTTGCCCGCACATAGAAGTTTTCCATGTCCGACGTCAGCACCGTTCGGGTAATGGTTTTAATGTTCCATCCTTCGCGCCGGAATTCACGGACACTTTTGACTTCGCCCCTGACGGTATTGTAATCGTTATTCAGATAACTATAGCGTTCAGTTACATCACGTCTGACCTCCATGTCAATGTGGTTCAGTCGGAACTGTTTGTCGTTATTGGTGATTTTTTGTTCGACCCTGTTGTTGGCCAGGTTGTGTTCAACGATCCATTCCCTGTGTGGCGGAACCAGCAGTGTCAGATCCAGTTCATCCAGCGGTCCTGGTTTTTTCAGCGCCCTTTCTGTGGTATCTTTTTCTTTTGCCTGCCTTACCGGTAAAATCAGGGTGCTTTCGGCAGGGTAAATTGTCAGGGTTGCGGGCTGGGGTGAGGGCCATGCCAGTGGCCAGTAAGATGAGGAAATTGAAATTCTTATCTGGTGTCCGGCAGGAAATCGCTGGGCAATGTAGTTCAGTGGGACTGTCACCTCACAGGGCTCGCCTGGTTCAAGTTCTTCAGGCTCTTCATGGCTTTTATGGTGGGTTAAATTGAGTAACCCGAAAGTTACCCTGGTAGCTCTGCCGTCAGGGGCAACATCAGATAGCCTTACTGCTACCATACCCTGCCGTTGGTCTGAGGCAACTTTTAGCTTTACAAAGGGTTTGCCAAGGATTTCCTTGTCCTCTTCCAGTGAAGGACACTCAAACACCAGGGCGCCGCCATCCTCTTCACGCTGATCGCTTGGCAGGTCTGTTGTCTCTGAATAAGAGCACCACTTTCCTGCAAACAAACCTACACTCAGCGGGCTGTTGATCTGCATGGCTTTTTTTTCTTTTGGGGGTTTGTCCTGGTGTCCGACGCAAAATGTATCCATCGGAATATGCTCCTCATGGATGCGCTCACTGGGCCAGGTTTTCTCATCAACCCAGCGGCCCGGCCGTTTCGAGGTGAGGGGAGATACTGAATCAAGCACATAAGTGGTCAGCATTGGCTCCTTTTTTACCCCGTTGTCAATGCCTTTCAGCCACTGATCCCACCACCTGACAGACTTATCCAGAAAGTCAAAAGCAGGCCCTGGTCCACCCGTGTGGGGATATTTATGACCAAAAGCCCCGACAATACCCATGCGGGGGACTTTCAAATGCTCAAGCAGGCGAAAAACAGTATTGGAATAGCCGTCTGCCCATCCACTCACAGCCATAACCGGACATTGAATGGCTTCATAATTTTCACATACCGAAGCATGCTTCCAATAGTCATCCCGGCGCTGATGTTCAAGCCATTTTTTTAGCCACAGTCCGCTTCCTTCCAGGCGATCCAGCCACATGGATTTCCATTTTTCACCAACTATTTCAGGATCCGGTGGTGCACTGTTGTTGGCAAACATTACAGATGCCCAGGAAAGGTTGTCAGAAAGCAGGCAGCCCCCCATATAGTGGACATCATCGGCATA
>PWIY01000370.1 GCA_003560215.1 Bacteroidales bacterium
ATCAAAGTCGTCTCCATAAATCTCCACCTCAATGGGGGCACCCATTCCCATTCCGCCACCGCCATCAGCCGAAACAGAGAACTCGACAATCTCAGGGAATTGCCTCAGATCCTGCCTGAGGGCCTCCGCAATCTGCCACACATCCCGATCTCTTTCTCCACGGGGAACCAATCGCATGGTCAGGTCAATGGTATGGCTTCCGCCACCACCGCCAAATAATCCTCCCATGGGATCTGTACCGGCACCTACACTGTACAGGTCAACCTCAGGATAGTCCCTTTCCAGGATCTGTTCAATGGCCCTGGCAGTTTTGGTTGTTTCCTCCAGCCGCAGCCCGATGGCAAGTTCAATGTCGGCATCAAGCCTGTTCTGGTCTGTTTCCGGCATAAAGGTGCTTCCGATAAAGGGCAGCAAAAAGAAACTGCCCGCGAAGATCAGTCCCGAAAGCACAATGACAAGAACCTTTCTGCGAACTGCCAGGGTCAGCAACCTTTCATAGCCGTTGTCGAGCCTTTCAAGCACCCGTACAATAAAATTGGTAACTGCAGGACCGAACCCGGCGCTTCGACCCCCGCCCGGAGAAAGCAACTTGGATGAAAGCATTGGGGTCAGGGTCAATGCGGCAAGGGTTGAAACTGAAACCGTAATGGCAACAATGAACCCCAGCTGCCTGAAAAACAATCCCATCAGCCCGGAGATCATGGTCATGGGAAGAAAAACAGCCAGTACGGTCAGGGTTGAGGCAACCACGGCCAACCCCACTTCATTGGTTCCGTAAACTGCCGCCTCCCTGGGGTAACTTCCTCTTTCGGTGTGCTTGGTAATATTCTCCAGCACCACAATGGCATCATCCACCACCATCCCCATGGCAATGGTCAGACTGGACAACGATATCAGGTTCAGGGTATTGCCGGTCAGATTCAGGTATATGAATGCTGCCACAAGCGACACCGGGATGGTCAGGATAATAATAAACGTGGCCCGCCACCGGCCGATAAAAAACAGCACCACAATGGTCACAAATATGGCCGCAAAATACAGAATGCTTACCAGGTTGTCAACGGCGTCGGTGATAAATTCCGACAGGTCAATAATGGTCAGCAACTCCACATCAGGGGGCAGGTTGGCCTGAATTTCCGGCAAGCGCTCATTGATGTCATTGGCAATTTGAACCGTATTGGCACCGGATTGCCTTTGCACGATCAGGCGAAGGCTTTGCTGCTGGTTCAGTCTTTCATCCACGGTCTGCTCGCGGAGGGTGTCCTGCACTTCTGCCACATCCCGCAGGTAAACAGGGGCTCCGTCGAAAGTCCCCACTACCATATCACGCATAAACCTGCTCTCGGCAAACTCTCCCACGAAACGAAGGGGATAATCTATCCGCCCCATTTTAATATTTCCGGCAGGGCGGTTAATGTTCTCAGAACCAAGGGCTCCGCCGATCTGCTCCACCGTCATGTTGTAAGCTTCCAGTTTTTCCGGATCCACATTAATCTGGATCTCACGGACCGGCTCCCCGGCAACATTTACGGTTCCCACCCCTTCAATCCGGCTCAGTGGATTCACCACCTCTTCATCTATGATCTTGGCCAGGGCAGGGTAACTTTCATCGGCAGTGGCCGCCATTACCATAACCGGAATCATGGCGGAGCTGAACTTGAAAATGGTAGGCTGCTCAATGTCTTCAGGAAGCATACGGCGTATGCGGTCAATCACATCCCGCACCTCATTGGTGGCCTCATCCAGGTTGGTTTCATATTCAAATTCCATCAAAATGGTCGACACATCATCACGCGACACCGATGAAATGTCTTTCAGGTCGGTGATCATGCTGAGGTTATCCTCCATCGGCCGTGTTACATTGGTTTCAATGTCGGATGCACTGGCTCCCGGGGAAACCGTAAACACACTGATGATGGGTGGCTCAATCTCCGGGTAGAGATCAATGGGGAGCATTCTGAGGCTGTAACCCCCGAGTGCCATCAGGGCCACAAATACCATCAGGGTGGTGATCGGTCGCTGTACTGCTGAACGATATATTTTCATCAGGAAATAATTTTTAATTCACGATTTCTACTTCTGACTGGTCCATCAGGTTGTGCTGACCTGTGGTTACCAGCATTTCCCCTTCTTCTATGCCGGAAAGGATCTCCAGCTTATCGTCAAAGGTTCTTCCCAGGGTAACTGTCCGCCGGTGTGCCACCCCATCTTCGACCACAAACACAAAGCGCTCATCGGAACCGACCTGTTTTCTTACAGCCAGTGAAGGTACCAGCAGCCCTTCAATCTCCCCGACATTCAGCATGACCCTGCTGTACATTCCGGGGCGCAGTGCCAGATCCCGGTTTTCCACCAGAACCTCAACATTGAAAGTACCGGAGGCCCTGTTTATGGTGGGATATATTTTATGCACACGACCCGCGAACTCACGGTCGGGGTAAATATCAGACCTGATCACAGCCTCCTGCCCCGTTTCCACATTCGGGAAAAAACGCTCGGATACGCCAATGGTAATTTTTACAGGCTGTATCTGTTTGAGCGACACAATGGCTATTCTTCCTTCCGGGGTTGTCGGCGACATGGAAAAAATCTCTCCGTCGCTGTAATACCGGCCGGTGATCAAGCCCGGAATGTTGGCACGAATCTGTGTGTTTTCTTCCAGGTTCTCCACATTGCTTCTGGCCACATCGTATTGTGTCTTCAGCTGGTCATACTGCTGCTGCGTGGCAGCACCGACAGCCACCAGGGTATCCATGCGCCGTAGGTCTTCCCTGAGGTTGTCCAGCTGCACCTTTGCCTGGTAAAGTTGGGCACGATCCATTTGCACAAGCAACTGATCTTTTTCCACCTGATCGCCCACATCAACCAGGATCTCTTCTATTCGCGAAGGTGCCGGAGCACCGATATAGGCTTCTTCAAAGGCCTTAACCTGGCCGGTGGTACGGATGTCATCCGCCAGGGTGGTGGTTTCAATCCGGCTGAGTTCTACCAGCACCTTCTCCCTTTCTTCCGTTTCTTCCTCAGTAAGCACGTCACATCCGGCAACCAATAGCAGGGCAGCCAGGAAAAACAATGTATGGGGGGTCATAAACTTTTTCATGATTCAAGAGGTTTTCTGTATTGTTTAAAGCTTGTTGTTGTCTCCGATAAATTTGTCATATTCCGCTTTGGCCTGGAGGATTTCATGTTTGGCCTGCAGCAGGTTAAAGCGGGCCTGTGTCAGGGCCACTTCACTGTCATTCAACTCCATGAGTGTTCCCTGCCCGGACTCATAACGTGTCTGGGCAATCTCATAACCCCGCTCGGCCATCCTTACGTTGCTCCGGGCATTGGCGGTTTTTTCCATGGCAACCAACATGGACTTCAAAACGCCTTCCAGCTGAATGTCCAGGTTGTCTTCCAGGTAATCCCGCTGAAGTTTCACCTGTTCAGCAGCAATGTCCAGTTGTTTGGTTTGCTGCCGGACTGCAAACCCGTTGAACAGGGGAATGGTCAGGCTAAACCCGGCCGAAAAGGTTTCCACCCACCTGAAATCATCAAAGCGAAAATGGTTGGATTCAGTCTGGTACTGGTAATTCCCGGCCAGCCCCAGGGAAGGCAAACCACCCGCCCTGGCAGTTTCTCTCTGATAATTGAGCATGTTCAGTTGCAGATCCATCTGGGTCAGTTCGGTATTCTTTTCCAGGCTGCGGCTGGCATCAGCAATCCGGAAATCAGCCACCCGGCTTTCTGCCAGGTCGGTAAGATGCCCCGTTACCGATAAAGGTTGTGATTTATCCACCCCGATCAGTGCTTTCAGGTAATCCACTGCCTGCTCGTAGGCATTTTCTGCCTGCAACACATTGGGCCGCAGGTTTTCTGTCTGCACCTCAGCCCGGATCAGGTCATATTCGGCCACCGTACCCTGCTCATACATGCGTCTGGTCCGCTCAAGGTTCTCAGTGGCATTCCGCAGGCTTTTCCGCATCACATCCAGCGATTCGCGGGCCAGCAATGCATCAAAGAAAGCAAGCTGTACATTGTATTCAAGTTCGATCCGGCTGGCGCGCAATTGCTCCCCTGCCAGATCCCTTTCAGCCCGGGCAGCATCCAGCGAACGGTTCAGGACCGGATTATACAAAGGCATCTGGGCCGACAGCGTGGCCATAAAGCTATTGTCAGACCCCACTTCCAGGTATCCGTTGCCGCCAAAGGGGCTGTCATCGGGTAAAAAGATAATGGGCCTCATAATGTTCCGGTTGTAACCCCCGGACACATTCAGGGAAGGCAGATAACTCCCCCTGATTTCCTGAATGCCGGCTTCCCTGCTTTCCACTTCCAGGCGGG
>PWIY01000347.1 GCA_003560215.1 Bacteroidales bacterium
CGAAAAACCGGAGCCCAGGCCCGGCAAAGCAAAGACAGAGATGCCGCCCGGGTGCAGCGCAGGTTCATGCCAGGGCCCCGCATGCAGCAAGTTCCAATAGCCTCATATGCCCCCAGGCAAACAGCCCCGGCACCCCATGTTCAGGCTTTCAGCGACTCCACCGGCTACCGGCGTGCAGCCGCATAAACCTGGTAAATAATGGTCAGTGAGGCAATTCCCAGTGTCACAAAAGCCGATACCAGGAAAAAGACCGAAGTCAGGCTGATCCGGTAAGCAAAGTTCTCAAGCCAGCGGTCGGCCACCAGCCATGCCAGGGGCCATGCAACCACAATGGCGATCAGGATCCATTTCAGGATCACGCTGAAAAACACCATCATGATCTGCGGCATGGATGCCCCGAGAACCTTTCTCAGGCTCACCTCCCTTTGCCGCGACTGCACCATGTAGCTCGACAAACCGAACAACCCCAGCAGGGCCAGGATAATCGCTATGAGAGATGCATAAAGGATGACTTGAAAACTTCTTTCTTCAAACCGGTAAGAATGCGCAAAGACCTCCTCGAGCCAGACGCTGTTCACCCCATAGGAATGATCCGTTTCCATGAAAACCTGTTCAATCCTTTCGCGGGCAGCCTGCATGTTGCTGCTGTTCACTTTTACCTACACAATCCTGATCTCATCAAAATACCTGTTAAAAACCAGGGCCCCGATGGGTTCATGCAGGCTCTCGAAATGAAAATCTTCCACCACCCCGATGATTTTGCCATGATACTCCCATAAAGACACATCCGCACCTACAGGATCTTCCAGGCCAAGCCGCCGCACCGTTTCCATATTCACCACATACTCATAGTTGTCGGTTTGTATCCGCTCGTCAAGCCAGCGGCCCTCCAGCAGACGAATGTCATAGAAGTCAATGAATTCGTCGATGGTGGCAAAATATATGATGGGGATGGCTTCATCAGGATGCTGCCCGCGCAGCCGGAAAAGCTGACTGCTTCCGCCGAGGCCCGGAACCGCCTGCGAGGCGGTTACTGCCGATACTTCCGGAAGCTGCAGCAGCTCATGTTTCAGCGCCTGATAAGATCCCTGAATACCAGGAGTCAACCCCCTGAACAGCAACACATTTTCCCGGTCAAAACCAAGATCGTCATGCTTCATGTAACGAATCTGGTTATTGACGATCCACAAGAATGTAATGAGAAAAACCACGATGACAAACTGCGAAACCACAAGGGAAATGCGCAGAAGCGGGGTTCTCCGGCCCGTGTTAAGCTGCCCTTTCAGAATGGCTGCGGGCTGATGGGCTGCAAAACTGATGGCAGGATACAGCCCGGCCAGCACCCCCAAAGCCGTTGCCAGCAGAATCAGTGACAAAACCAGTGAAAAGCTGAAGAAATCGTAAAGCGCCAGGTCCCGCTCAAGCAGGAAAGAAAACGGTGGGAGGAAAAGCTCCACAAGGATCAGCGCAACCCCCAGGGCCACAAAGGTGATCAGTACCGACTCACCCAGAAACTGGAACACAATGTTTTTCCTTTGCGCTCCGGCCACCTTCCTGATCCCCGCTTCGATGATCCTTTTTTCCGACCGGGCTGTGATCAGGTTGATGAAATTAAATACAGCTATCGTGAGGATAAAAACCGCAAGGCCGGTCATGATGATTAGGTTCTGAAAGTTTCCACGGGGGCTCAGGTCACTGTCGAGATGCCGGCCAAAGTGGATGTCGTTCAGGTTCTGCAAATGGATGGAGGCCCGCAGGTGTTCACCAAACACCTCAGATACCTTTTCGGTGGCAAAACCGGTAATTTTCGCTTCCAGCATCTCATCGGGCGGGGCATTCAGAAGAAGGTAGGTGGCAAAAAAATTCTGCAGCTGATGTTGCTGTTCGTCCGGGATGGCCAGCAATGGTGCCAAAACCTCAAACTGCAGGTGGGTATTGGTGGGCGGGTCTTCAAGCACAGCTCCCACCACAAAGGACCGTCTTTCGGTATTGTGCTGGTCTCTTTCCACATCAATCCACAAAACATCCATATCCAGCACCTGACCTGTGGCAGTTTCGCCCGGAAACAGGTTTTCAGCCACAGTCCGGGTAAGGATCACATGAGACGGGTTATTGAGGGCACGCACGGGGTCTCCCTCCAGTACTCCGAAACTGAAGATCTCCGTAAAACAGGAATCCACATAAAACATACGGATATTGGTAAAGTGATGGTCGCCCAGTTCAATGGTGGTGTGCCGGGGTAAAATCCTTGAAAAGGATTCAATTTCAGGAATGTTTTCCGACAGGGCGGGCCCGGTCAGGGCAAGCGTATAAGGAATGGTGAAATCAAAGTGCCCGTGAAACTCACTGATGGTCCGGTATACCCGGGATGAGTTTGAGTGCATGGCTTCAAAGCTGCGCTCATGTTTGACAAACAGGGTTAAAATGATGGTTGCGGCCATGGCCGATGCAAGCCCCATCACATTGATAATGGCCACGGTGGGCTGCCGCTTCATGTTCCTGAAGGCAAGCAACAGATAGTGTTTTATCATCTCCGGAAAGGTTTTAACCAACCTTCGAATCAAAAAACACACCACTCATCACAAAAGCCTTATCTTCAATTAATTAAACAATGCCAACCAGAAAAAACACTGGTTGGCATTGTCCGTTTTTGTTCACTACTGTCCGTTTTCAGCCAGTTGCAGCCCGGAAGATCAGATGTCCGGTCATTTCAGGTCAAAACGGTCGGCATTCATCACTTTGGTCCAGGCTTTGACAAAATCCCTGACAAACTTCTCCTTGTTGTCGTCCTGGGCATAAAACTCCGCATAGGCACGAAGTATGGAATTGGAACCAAAGACAAGATCAACCCTGGTGGCTGTCCATTTGGTTTCACCCGTCTTTCTGTCAACAATACGGTATTCATCATCAGAAACCGGTTTCCACGCGTAATTCATATCCGTGAGGTTTACGAAAAAGTCATTGGTCAACACCCCTTCTTTTTCGGTAAACACCCCATGTCTGGTGCCGCCGTAATTGGTCCCCAGAACGCGCATGCCGCCAATCAGTACCGTCATTTCAGGAGCGGTAAGCCCCATGAGCTGCGTCCTGTCAAGCAACAACTCCTCGGGTTTGACCACATAATCTTTCTTGACCCAGTTTCTGTAGCCATCATGGATGGGTTCAAGGTCGGCGAAAGACTCTGCATCGGTCATCTCATCGGTGGCATCTCCCCTGCCGGGAGCAAACGGCACCTTAATGTCCACGCCCCCTTCCCGGGCTGCTGCTTCAACAGCTGCACTACCCCCCAGAACAATCAGGTCGGCCAAACTTACTTTTTTATCCAATCCGGCCTGAAGCTCCGTGAGTTTGGCAAGCACTTTTTCCAGGCGGGCAGGTTCATTGCCTTCCCAGTCTTTTTGGGGAGACAGGCGAATCCTGGCACCATTGGCTCCTCCCCGGAAATCCGAACCCCGGAAGGTTCTTGCACTATCCCAGGCAGTATTGATCAGTTCAGCAGGTGTTAACCCACAATTCAGCAGCTTCTGCTTCAGATCCGCTACTTCAGAATCCGTCAGGGTATAATCAACCGATGGCACAGGATCCTGCCAGATAAGGTCTTCTTTCGGCACATCCGGTCCGAGATAACGGCTTTTGGGCCCGAGGTCGCGGTGAGTCAGTTTGAACCAGGCCCTTGCAAAGATCTCTTCAAAATATTCAGGATCCCTGTAAAACCGTTCTGCGATTTTCCGGTATTCGGGATCCATCTTCATGGCCATGTCGGCATCCGTCATGATGGGATTTCTGCGCACACCCGGCACGTGTGCATCAAAAGGCTTATCCTCCTCTTTGATGTTCACTGGCTCCCACTGCCAGGCGCCTGCAGGGCTCTTGGTAACGTCCCAGTCAAGGGTCAGCAAAAGATGGAAATAATCGTGGCTCCAGCGATCCGGCTGCGATGACCATGCACCCTCCAATCCACTGGTCACAGTATCTTCCGCATTTCCCTTCCCTTTGGGATTCATCCATCCGAAGCCCTGGTTTTCCGGGGGAGCCTCCTCAGGACTTGGACCCAGCAATGAAGCATCACCATTTCCGTGGCATTTGCCCACGGTATGGCCGCCTGCGGTAAGCGCAACGGTTTCTTCATCGTTCATGGCCATCCGGTCAAATGTCATCCGGACATCTTTGGCCGTTCTCAGCGGGTCGGGATTCCCGTCCACCCCTTCAGGATTCACGTAAATCAGCCCCATCTGCACAGCAGCCAGCGGGTTTTCCAGCGTATCCCGGTCCTGGTCGTCTTCATAACGGCTTTTGGTGGGCTCAAGCCA
>PWIY01000161.1 GCA_003560215.1 Bacteroidales bacterium
GATCAGACCAAAGTCACACAGGTGTTGACCAACCTGGTTCACAACGCCATCAAATATACCGATGAAGGGCACATTGAATTTGGTTGCCGGGAAAAAGAAGACAAACTACTGTTTTATGTGGCCGATACGGGGACAGGCATCCGCCCGGAAGATCAGGCAATCATCTGGGAGCGCTTCCACCAGGTGGAACCCATGCCTTCCGGAGAAAAGTCAGGAGTCGGTCTGGGTCTGGCAATTTCCAGATCCTTTGTCAGTCTGCTTGGAGGAAAGATCTGGCTGGAATCCGAACCAGGTAAAGGAAGCATTTTTTATTTCACCATTCCCCGCAAACCCTGCAACCCGGAACCAACCGGGGAAAAGAGCAAATCATTGCATCAGCTGCCCCTGAAAGCCCGCATACTGGTTGCCGAGGATGAAAAACACAATTTTGAGCTGACCAAAACCATCCTCAGCGGTTTCGATGTGGAAGTGCTGCACGCCTGGGACGGGCAAGAAGCAACGGAATTGGCCCGCGAGCACCCGGATATTGACCTGGTACTGATGGATATCAAAATGCCGGTTATGACCGGGCTTGAGGCCACCAAACGCATCAAACAGGAATATCCTGACCTGCCTGTAATTGCCATGACGGCCTATGCCAGGGAGGGAGATAAAGACAAAGCTTTTGAGGCAGGCTGTGATGACTATATCACAAAGCCCATATCCATTGACCACTTCATTCAGGTGCTTCAAAAACACCTGAATCTTTCCGGTTAATTGGGTTCCGTGTTACAGTAGAAGAAGCCCGGGGCTGCAACACAGACACACCGGAAGCACAGAAAGACCGGCAGTTGAATACCAGATGCCGCCGATCCGGGAACAACCGGGAATGGAACAATCGCTTACAGGTAATCGGTGATCCTGCCTGCTATATATTTTAAGGAAATTTCGGCCAGCTTGGCCTGGTACTGGACCGTCAGCAGGCGTTCCTCCGCCTCCAGCAGGTTTTTCTGCACCTCCCTGAGCTCGATGCCCGAAAGCTCCCCCAGACGGTATCGTTCCAAAGCAATATTCAGGGTTTCGTAGGCAACATCCAGGTTATGGGATTCCATCTCAATAAGCCGGAAAAAGTTCAGGTACTCTTCATAATTTGTGATCAGGTCCGCCATTAGTGTGTTTCGGGTATCCTCCTCACGAACCCGGCTGTTTTCAACTTCAATCCGGGCATTGCTCATGCGCCTTCGCTGATTGAATCCATCAAACAGATTCATCCCCAGGGTAATGCCATAATTCATTCCGACAGTCTGCTGATCGGTGAAGCTCCCGGTTTGATAGGTATTGCGGGACAACCCGTAACCGGAACTTAAACTCACATACGGATACGTACCGGCCGCAATCATTTTCTGGTCATATTCAGAGAGCGTTGTGTTTTTGGCAGCAGCGCGCAAACTGGTGTTGTTTTCTTCAGCAGATCGCCTCAGGCTCTCAAGGATCAGAATGTCATCGAGCGGAATGATGGTATCGGATGGCTGGATGCCGGCCCTGAGGTCTTCCCTGGCCATCAGTTCATTGAGATGAATGCGTGAAGCCCTGACAACCTCTTCCTGCCTGGTCATACGGGCACTGTCAGCGTTGAGAAATACCTCTGCCTGCAGCAACTGAAGCCTGGATCCGGATCCCAGCAGGTAACGCTCCTCATCAATACGCATCCGTTCGCGCGACAATTCAACGGCAAACTTCAGGTTCTCCAGTTGCTGTTTTTGCCGGATCAGGTTGAAATACTCCGCACTCAGGTTGGCAATCAAATTTTCAATGGCCTGTTGGGTGTTCAGCTCCCCCATTTCCTGTAAAACACCAAGGCGGTCATAGGAAGTCTGCACCCGAAACCCGTCAAATATGGTCCAGCCAAGATTCAGGTTCACACTGGCTACGGTATTGTGCACCCCCCGCATGGAAGAAGTGGTGCCGTCAATGTTGTCCCTGTCGGTATTGTTGCGGGTTCCGGAATACTGGGTGCGTAAATCAAGTGAAGGGAAAAACCCCGCGTTGCCACGACTGAAATTGTTATCTGATATTTCCTGCCCCTTCCTGGCCATGCGGATGGAGTAGTTGTTTTCCAGACCAAACGACAGAACATCCTGCAAGGTCTTCACTTCCTGGGCATTGCTCCGGGCAAACGAAAACATCAGCAAGCCCGCAATGAATATCAGCTTTTTACTATACATATTATTCCACATAATTGTTGTTCCAGAAATGTTACGTTGCTTCGGGAAGACCTTCTTCCGGGGCCCCGCTGCTTTTTGTTTCAGAAGAAATGTAGGAGTACACTGCCGGCACCACAAACAGGGTCAGAAAGGTTGAAAAGATCAGCCCGCCGATCACCGCCACCCCCATGGATATCCGGCCCTCAGCTCCCTCACCCATACCGAGCGTCAGGGGCATCACGCCCAGAATGGTGGATAAACTGGTCATCAGGATGGGACGGAATCTGGCAGCCGCAGCATACTTGATGGCTTCCAGCTTGGCCATTCCGGCAAGTTTCCGCTGATTGGCAAATTCCACCATCAGGATCCCGTTTTTGGATACCAGCCCGATGAGCATGATAATCCCGATCTGACTGAAAATATTCATGGTGATGTCAAAGTACCACAAAAAGAGCATGGCTCCCGTCATGGCCAGCGGCACGGTCATCATCACAATCAGGGGATCCCTGAAGCTTTCAAACTGTGCCGAAAGCACCAGGAAAATCAGCACGATGGCCAGCACAAAAGCAAAAATCAGGCTGGAGGCACTTTCCTGGTAATCCCTTGAGTCGCCGTCAAGGGCCGTCCTGAATGTCTCATCCAGCACACCGTCGGCAATCCGGTCCATCTCGTCAATTCCTTCACTGATGGTGTAACCCGGTGCAAGGTTGGCCGATACCGTGGCTGACACAAAACGGTTGTACCGGTACAACTGGGGTGGTGCCGTGCGCTCTCTCAGGGTCACGAGGTTATCCAGCTGAATCATGTCTCCGTTGTTGTTGCGCACGAACAAGGATTTCAGATCAAGCGGGGTGTTGCGATCCTCTCTGCTTAACTCACCCAGCACCTGGTATTGCTTCCCGTGCATAAAGAAATACCCGAAACGCTGTCCGCTGAGTGCCAGCTGAAGGGTCTGGCCGATATTCTGTGTGGAAACCCCCAGGGCGTTGGCCTTGTCGCGGTCAATCTCAATCTGCATCTCAGGCAAATTGAAACGGAGGTTCACATCGGGGGCCTGCAGCACCGTACTTTCATTGGCCCGCTCCATGAATTCCGGCAATATTTCCCTGATTCTTTCGATATCCTGGGCCTGAATCACATACTGAACAGGCCGGCCTGAACGCCTCCCTCCGAATGTGGACTGCTGGTTCACAAAGGCCATGGCACGGGTCTTATCCCGAAGCGCCACCGACAGACGATCGGCAATCTCCTGCTGGGATGCCTCACGTTCAGAGGGATCTTTCAGAATCACCCGTACATTGGACCACCCCCCGAACACCATGGAAGTAATGGATTCCCTTTCCGGCACCTGCTCTTCGGCCAGGTCGGCAATTTCATCAATATAGTCACGAATGAACTCGTAGGTGGTTCCTTCAGGTGCCCTTGCATTGATGGTCAGCTGCGACCGGTCTTCCAGCGGAGCCATTTCACCCGGAATGGCATTGAACAAAACAATCACCATGCCGGCTGCCGCAACAAGAATAACCAGGGCCATCCAGCGCCGCTGTAAAAACCGCTCCAGGCTATTGGTGTACATCAGATTCAATGACCGGAAGAATCCTTCGGTCTGCTGATAAAACCGCCCCCTGGTCTTCCGCTGCTTCAGGATCTTGGTGGATAGCATGGGGGTAAAGCTCAGCGCCACAAAAGAGGAAATGGCGACGGCCCCCGCAATCACAATGGAGAATTCCCGGAACAATCGGCCGGTCATCCCCTCCAGGAATACAATGGGGAAGAACACCGCCACCAGGGTAATGGTGGTGGCAATGATGGCAAAGAAGATCTCCTTTGCTCCTGCAAGGCCAGCCTGGACCGGAGTCATCCCCTTTTCTATCTTGACATATATATTCTCCATCATCACAATGGCATCATCCACCACCAGTCCGATGGCCAGTACAATGGCAAGCAGCGTGAGCACGTTGATGGAAAAACCGGCCAGGTACATGATGAAGAAGGAACCGATCAGTGAAACCGGGATCACCAGCACGGGGATAATGGTGGTTCGCCAATCGCGTAAAAAGAGAAATATGATGATCACCACCAGGGTAAAGGCAATGAAAATGGTATTTCGGACCTCCCGGATGGA